>JAOTWC010000364.1 GCA_029863105.1 Gemmatimonadota bacterium
GGTTGAGCGGTTTCGGTGAGCATGCCGCCGAACGCAGGGAAGCCGTGCGCGTGGCGTTTCGGGCTCTTCCCCTGCTGGCCGATCGACTGGACGTGCAGGCCGTGCTGCTCGTGGGCGACGTATTCGATGGCCAGATGCCGGAGCGCGCCGACGCCGACCTGGCGCGTGAAGTACTCCGCGGCCTGGCGGACGGCGGGCGCCGGGGCGTATTTGCAATCCCGGGCAATCACGATCGTTGTTCCACGTCGGATTCTGCCTGGCGCACGATGCCCGAGGAGGTACAGATATTCCTCGAGCCACGCTTCGGAGTTCCGCGTTCGATCGGTGTCGGCGACACGACGCTCCACGTGTACGGCCTCGCCTATGATCCGGTGGCCGAACCGAACCCGCTGGCCGGTTTCCGCCGGACGCCAGCTGAAGGCGTTCACGTCGTTCTCCTCCACGCCGGGATGTCGGACAATCCGGGCTGGCACGGGGGACACGGTCTTCGCACGACCTCCGAGGAGGTCGCGGCCCTGGACGCCGACTACGTGGCGCTGGGAGACTACCATGCCTGCCGTCTGCCGCCTGCGTTTGCGGGGGGCCGGGCGTGTTATGCCGGGTCGTTCGCGGCCGTCCGGGCAACGGAAACGGGCCCGCACGGCGTTGTCGTCGTCGAGCTCGAACCGGGCGAGCTTCCGGTCGCCCGGCTTGTGCCGTCGAACGTACCGGAGCTCGTCGATATGGGCGAGATCGACGTCAGCGACGTCGCGTCCGACCTCGAGGCGGCGGAGCGGGTCGGGGCGCGGATGATCGAGAATCCTGTGGCGTCGGACAACGCGCAGTATCCCGTCGTCCGCCTGGTCGGCGCACCCGGCGTCCCGCTCGACGGAAACAGAATTCGACAGGCGCTTACGGAACGCTTCGGATTTGCGGTAGTTGCCGACGCGACCCGCTTCATCAGCTCGGCTCGCGTGCGTACACTCGCCGGTCAGCGGACGATTGCGGGTCATGTGGCCCGCATCGGACTGGTGCGTGCCGAGGATTGCGTGGACGGCGGTCAGCGGGAAATCGCCGAGCATGCGCTGCGCCTCGCGTTGCGGGCGTTGGAGGAAGCATGAGCGCGCCGATGATCCGGGCGGTCGAGCTGGAGTTCGGACGACACGCGCGTTCGTTCGAGCTTCCGGATTCGGGCCCCGTGGTGATTGTCGGACCCAACGGGTGCGGAAAGACGACCGTTGTGGATGCCCTGTTCCGCACCGTGTACGGGTTTCGGCGCCGGCGCGCGGGAGATGCTGAACTGCTGCAGGCGCGCAGGCCCTGGTCCGGAGGCCCGTATCGGGCGACGATTCGCGTTCTGGACCCGGAGGGCAGACGGCTGACCTGGTCGCGCGATTTCGACACGGACGTGGTTTGTGTGCGGGACGCGGAAGGCGCGCTGCTATACGATGGTGAGGCGAATCCCGGGGGGACGGGCCCATCCGTCGAGCGCTATCGCGAACTCGTGCGGTCCGTTTTCGGACTCGACGATCTGGACGACTTTGAGCGTACGACGTGTATCCGTCAGGGTGCCTTGATGGACACGGCATTCGATGACGGGCTCCTCGCGCTGGCCGAGGGAGGACATGCACGGGTTCGATCGGCGATCGACAAGATCGAGACGGCTCATAAGGAGTTGTCCCGACAGCCGGTCGTCGAGGGCGGGCGCCGTTTGAACAGGAACCGGTTGCTGGACCTCGCGTCCCACGCGCTCGCCGACACCCGGTCCCGACTCGAAGAGGCCCGGCGCGCCGACCGTGCAAGAGGTCCCATCGTTCTGCGCCTGGCGGACCTGGAGGAACAGGAGGCGTCGCTGGGGGCGGAGTTGGGCGAGCTCGAGTCTGCGCTTCGCCGCCTGCACGAGCGTGCCACGGCGGCCGCGGTGCGTGAAGCGGCTGCCGAGCGCCTGGATCGACTCGTCCAACTGAGGGCCGATCTCGACGCCGCCGACCGGGACGCCGAGACGGCCGGACGCGAGCTCGTTCTGCGAGCGGAAACCGGCGAGTACCCGGACGATTTTCGCACCCGGGCCGCAGACCTGAGAAGTGCCTGGACTCGGCGAGCGGCCCTGGACGAACAGTTGGCGGCCGGGGGAATCGGACCGGCCGGCTGGTCGATGGGCGGCGCTGGAGCGGCGTCGCTGGTCACCGGTGCATGGTTCGCGGTCCGTGGCTCCGTGGTCGGCTGGCTTGGAATGTTGTTCGGAGCGGTTGCTGGCACCTGGGTGCTCGTTCGTGAATTCGCAGCCCGGCGCGTACGAAGGGACGCGCTTGCGGAACGTGGCGCAGTCGTGCAGAACATTGCCTCTCTGCTGGAGGAGGTTCCGGATCCCGGCACGGTCACACCGGCCACGTTACCGGATC
>JAOTWC010000365.1 GCA_029863105.1 Gemmatimonadota bacterium
CCTGGGCGATCCAACATAGGTTCTGCCACTGGGGTGGGCCAAGTCCAGCCAGTCGTCTCGTGGCTCGCCGCAGCCGCAACCGGAGGACACGCCATGTTGGGTAATCGTCTCGCCACCACGCTCGGCATCGCTGGAGCGCTGGTCGTACTCGTCTCGTTGTTGGCAGACGTGATCGGACTGGGGAGCGGACCTGGATTCGGTCTGGTGCAGCTGTCCGGCGTCGCCGCGGGGATTCTGCTGCTCGCCATCGCCGTTCGCAGCCGGCGCAAGGCAGCGTCGGCGACGGTGGCGACTCCCACGGACGCTGGTTGACCGTTCCGCTAGTGCATCGGCGGCCCAGTTCCCTGGAATACGAGTCTTTGCCCCTCTCCGTCTGCCACGTCCAACCCGAGTAAAGCTCGCGGAAGCGTCCGCTGAGCTTTCCGTGGCGTGGCGTCCATCCGAGCAGAGATGCGAAGGGATCGCGCAACGGATAGCATCCGTGGATGCCCAAGTTTGGATTTACTCCATACCGTGACCTGGTCAGGGGCGGCGCTCCCACGGAAGACGACTCTTCTGCAGCCGCGCGGGTCAGGACTCTCCGCGGCGGAAGTCCCAATCCGCGCGGTTCGTATGTTCTCTACTGGATGCAGATGTTCCTGCGCGGAGCGGAGAACGCGGCGCTGGACGAAGCGGTCCGCAGGGCGAACGAACTCGGTCTTCCCCTCGTCGTCTACCAGGGATTGAACCCGAATTACCCGGAAGCCAACGACCGGACGCATACGTTCATCCTGGAGTGTGCGCGGGACGTGTCTCGGGACCTTGCAGCGAGAGGCATCACCTACCGGTTCCACTTGAGACGGTCCAGATCGGAGAGCGCACAGTCCATTGTCTCCGAGCTGGCCCGGGCGGCCGCATCTGTCGTCGTCGACGATTTCCCGGCTTTCATTCTTCCGCGGATGACGCAGTCGCTTGTCCGCCGAACGGAGGAATCCGGAGTGCCCATTCATGCCGTCGATGCCAACGGTCTGGTTCCCCTCGCGGATATTCCCGATCGACAGTATGCGGCGTACACGATCCGGCCTCGTCTGCATGCCCGCATCCCGGAGTACCTGCTCCCCTTGCCTTCACCCGAGCCGGCGAACCGGACTCCCGCCGTGTTGCCTATTCCCGAAAACCGATTCGAGAATCTCGTGGCCCGGGAAGATTCAGACCTCGCGACGCTCGTTGCCGAATGTGACATCGATCATTCGGTGCTCCCCTCGCTGCTGTGTCAGGGCGGACGGCGAGAGGGAAGGACCAGGCTGGAGAGCTTCATCGACGCCTCTTTGCCAGCCTACGCGAAATACGGGAACGATCCCGGTCGGGCCGTGACGAGTGGCCTGAGCGCCTACCTGCACTTCGGCTGCCTGTCGACGGGCGAAATCGTCCGCGACGTCCTGCGATCGAGTGCGGACGATGAGGCCAGCGATGCATTCCTCGAGCAAGTCGTCATTCGCAGGGAGCTCGCCTTCAACTTCTGTCGGTACACGCCGGTCAGCCGGCACGCGAACCTCGAGGCCCTGCCCGATTGGGCGCGGAAGACCCTGTCTGAGCATGCCTCCGATGAACGATCGCCCAGGTATTCCCTCGAACAGCTTGAAGCGGCCCGAACGCACGACGAGATCTGGAACGCGGCCCAGCGTGAGCTGGTCGCCACGGGAACGTTTCACGGGTACCTCCGAATGTTGTGGGGGAAGAACGTGATACGCTGGACGGAGACCTACGAGGAGGCGCAGAGCTTCATGGTGCGCATGCATCATCGGTATGCGCTCGATGGGCGCAGCCCGAACACGTATGCGAGCATCCTGTGGTGTTTCGGCCTGCACGATCGCGCGTTCCGGGAGATGCCGGTGCTCGGCAAGCTCCGGCCGCTCAACTCATCCAGTACGCGGCGAAAATTCAATCTGGATCCCTACTTCCGTCGGGTGGCCGCCGCGGCCGGAGCCCGGAACATGCCCGTCCTGGCAGCCGAGAACCTGCCGGGCAACCGGAGAGCCACGTGAGTATTCCCCGCCTTCGCCTCGGAATCTCAACCTGCTTGCTCGGAGAAAACGTCAGGTACGACGGGGGTCACAAGCGCAATGTGTTCCTGATCGGTACGCTCGGCGAGTACGTGGACTGGGTATCGGTGTGCCCGGAAGTCGAGATCGGAATGAGCACCCCTCGACCACCGATTCGCCTCGAGCGCTCCAATGGAGACGGCGTCCGACTCGTGATGCCCAGCACGGGCGACGACCTGACGGTCCAGATGACGGACTACGCAGAACGACGCGTCAAAGCCCTGCGCGACGAACGTCTCTCGGGGTATGTGCTCAAGAGCGGATCGCCCAGTTGTGGCATGGAGCGGGTGCGGA
>JAOTWC010000366.1 GCA_029863105.1 Gemmatimonadota bacterium
CGCTACGGCCTCCATTTCATGTTCTCGGACGGCTGCCGGTATCGTGGAAACTCGTTCCGGCGAAACGGGGCGGGGGTGGCGGTCATGTATACTTCCGATATCGAAATGTCGGGGAATCGATTTGAACACAACCAGGGCAGCGCCGCTTTCGGCCTGCTGCTGAAGCAGATCAGTGACAGCCGGATCACCGACAACGAGTTCCGGGCGAACTCCGTCGGTCTTTACGCCGAAGGGTTCGATCGCACGGAGGTGACCGGCAACGATTTCGTCCGCAACGGCAGGGCCATCCGCCTGCTGTCCAACTCCTCGGACACGCGGTTCAGGAACAACAATTTCGAGGGCAACACATTCGATGTGACCACGAACAGCCGACGGGTGCGCAGCTCGTTCGAGGGCAACCACTGGGACGACTACCGGGGGTACGACCTGGACGGAGACGGCGTCGGCGATCTTCCCCACCGTCCCGTCCGTCTGTTCGCACTGATCGCTGAGCGCACGCCCGTGACTACGGTGCTGTTGCGGAGCTTTTTCGTGACTCTGCTCGATTGGACGGAACGCGTCGTCCCCTCGCTGACACCTGACAATCTGGTGGACAAGCGTCCGGCGATGCGCCGCGTAGAGCGGAACTCCACATGATCAGGATCGAACACCTCGACAAATCGTACGGTCGCCTGAAGGTCCTCCAGGACATCACGCTGACCATCCCCCGCGGCAGGGTCACGGCGCTGGTGGGCCCGAACGCGGCGGGAAAGACCACGCTCGTCAAGGCGATCCTCGGGCTGGTCCATCCGGGTGGCGGGCGAATTGTGATCGATGAGCATCCGATCACCCGCGACCCGGTGTACCGCGAGCGAATCGGATACATGCCGCAGCTGCCGGCCTTCCCCGACAACCTCCGTGTGCGCGAGCTGCTGGCATTCATGGATGACATACGGGGCGCTTCCGACAGTGGGGCCAGCGGTCCGTTTGACAGGGCGCCCGGGCGCGACCTGATCGACACGTTCCAGCTCTCCGAGTCGATGGACCGAAAACTGGGAACGTTGTCCGGCGGGACGCGGCAGAAGGTCAACGCCGCCGTTGCGTTCCGGTACGGCGCGGACCTGCTGCTGCTCGACGAACCGACGGCCGGCCTGGATCCGCTGGCTCGCGCGCGCCTGAAGGAGGTCATCGGCCACGAGCGCGAGCGCGGAACAACGATACTCGTCACGTCGCACGTACTGAGCGAACTGCGGGACCTCGCGGAACACATCCTCTATCTCGTCGACGGAAGGCTGCAGGTAAGCTCCTCCGTGCAGGACCTGCTCCGGCGCACCGGTGCGCCGGATCTCGAGCAGGCCGTGGCCCGGCTGATGGCCGAGCCGCCGGAACCGCTCGACGCGAATCGCGTCGATGGCACGGACACCGTCGGGGAGGCGGGGTGAGCATCTCGGTCCGCATCGCCCGGTATGAGTCGCGCGACGTATCGCGGGGCCGGTGGCTGATCGTCTACGTCGCGCTCCTGTTCGGCCTGGCGCAGACGCTGCTCGCGCTGGAGGCCGACGTCACGCGCGCGCTCGCCGGACTGATCAACGTCGTGCTCATCGTCGTCCCGCTCGTCGGGCTGCTGTTCGGAACGCTCCACCTCTACGGAGCGCGCGATTTCAATCGCATGCTCCTGGCTCAGCCCGTGGGGCGCCGCGAGTTGTTCAACGGGCTGTACGCCGGCGTCGCGCTTCCTCTGGCGGGGGCGACGGTCCTCGGACTCGGGCTGCCGCTGTCGGTCGCCGCCATTGGCGACTCTGCCGCACTGGTGGGCGTCGTGCGCTTCCTCTCCGTCAGCGTCGTCCTGACGCTCACGAGTGTGTCGCTGGCGTTTCTCACGTCCGTCGCAATTCGGGATCGGGCCGCCGGAATGGGCGTCGCCGTCCTGATCTGGTTATCGCTGTCCGTGCTGTACGATGGTCTGTTGATTGCGGCCGCTTCCACGTTCCCGAGCTCGGCGCTCGAGCGGCCGGCCCTTGTCATGACGCTTCTGAATCCGATCGATACGGCCCGTGTTCTGCTGCTGATGCAGTTCGACGGCGCAGCCCTCATGGGCTACACGGGAGCCGTATTCACGAACTTCTTCGGGGGCGCGACGGGAACCGCGGTGGCCTTTCTGGCTTTGACGGCGTGGGCGCTGCTGCCGCTGCTCCTGGCGCGCCGGATATTTCGCCGCAGCGACTTATAGACCTGGTTCCGCCGGAGCCTCGGACGGATCGTACGGAATCAGCCGTACCCCAGTTCCTCGAGCTGGTCCTCGTCCATGCCGAAGAAGTGGCCGATCTCGTGCAGTACGGTGACACGCACCTCCTCGACGAGCTCGGCTTCCGTGTCGCACGATTCCAGA
>JAOTWC010000367.1 GCA_029863105.1 Gemmatimonadota bacterium
GGTCGAGAGCTTCCGGCGGGCTCGCCGAAGGTCGGACGGCGAGTCCACGTCGATCGGAGCCGGTTCATCGACTGCCAGTTCGAATGGTACGAATCCCTCGCTGAGCAGCGTGGCCCAGATGGGTGCGTCGCCGGTCAGCTCCTCCGCACGGCTTCGCGCCGAGCTGCCGAGCAGCACCGGATGACCGGACCGATCCGCGTATCGGATCCGTGCCATGTCGGCCGCCGACGGATCCCACGCGGCAATCAGCGCGAGGATATTGACCGACCGTACGCCTGGCTCATCCCCCAGCAGTACCAGGACCGGCCCCTCGGGCATCGCCGACAGTCCGGCCGCAAGAGATGTCGCTCTTCCCACCACCGGACCGGACACCGGCACGAGCGTAAACGGGAGGTCCGGCGGCATGCCTTCTCGGCTGCCTGCACAAGCCACGAACAGAGGCTGGAGATTCGCCTCGACGGCACGCCCCAGGACCGCGCCGAGCACTGTCGTATCGGACCATGCCCGGGTGAGTTTCGAACGGCCGGGCATGCGGACCGACGACCCTGCCGCCAGCACGAGTCCGGGAAAGCTCACCGTCGTCAAGCGCCGCGCCACACGCCGATGATTTCCGCCAGAATCGCCACGGCGACCTCTTCCGGCCGCTCCGCGCCGATGTCGAGCCCGATGGGTGCGGAGATGCGGGCCACCTGCGATTCGGAGAAACCCGCGTCCACCAGGGCTGCCCGGCGCGACTCCCGCGTGCGCCCGCCGCCAAGCAGCCCCACGAAGGAACAGCCGGCGGCCAGCGCGCCGGCGAGAGCCGGAACGTCGATTCTCTCGTCGTGGGCGACGACCGCTACCGCGCATGAGGTGTCGGGCCGGATCTGCTCCCAGGCCTCATCGGGCCACATCCGCAGCAGCCGGACGTCCGCATCGATCAGCCCGTCGGCGTAGGCCTGGCGCGGTTCGACGACGGATACGGGGATGTCCGCGGCGCGCGCGAGGCCGGCGAGCGCAGCGCCGACCGGCGTCGCGCCGATCACGATCAGTCGTCGAGGCGGCAGGAGCACTTCGATGAGCGAGGCGGGTGCGTCCGCAACCCTCAGGACGCGGACGCCCCCCGTCACCAGCAACTGGCGTCCGACGTCCAGAACTCCCTCGGGCGGCGGACCCGCGACATCCGATGCAATCACCCCTCCGGATGCGTCCAGGAGCCAGTGGGCGCCGAGTCGTGCCTCGAGGTCCGTGACGAGAATCACAGGTGCGCGGGCATCCAGTTGTGTGAACAGGGCCGGCCAGATCGGATTGTCGGGTTCCCAGGCCTCGAGCTGCAATTCGATCGTGCCCCCGCAGGACAGACCCACGCCCGCAGCGGTCGCATCGGAAATGCCGTACGTCGCCGGTACGCTGCGGCCATCCGCCAGGACGGCATCCAGCCGAAGGGCCAGATCCGCCTCTACACAGCCCGCGGACACATTGCCGCCGACGGATCCGGATTCGGCCCGGGCGAACCGAGCGCCCGGGCGCCGCGGTGCGGAAAACCAGCACTCGGTCAGCACCGCCATCGCGACGCGCTCACCCCCACGCATCCAGGCTTCGAGGTGGGGACGAATTTCGCGGACGCTCACTGGCTGGACCTGCTGCCTATCCGGACGAGCCGCGCGCCGCCCTGATCTCCTCGGCAAGGCGAGGAAGCACATCGAAAATGTCGCCGACGAGACCGTAATTCGCGACCCCGAAGATCGGAGCCTCCGCATCTCGGTTTACCGCGACGATCACGTTCGCCGTGCGCATCCCGGCCAGGTGCTGGATCGCTCCGCTGATGCCGATCGCGAAGTACAGGCCGGGGGAAACGACCTTTCCGGTTTGCCCCACCTGCTCGCCGTGCGGCCGCCAGCCCGCATCGACTACGGCGCGGCTTGCACCCAGCGTAGCTCCCGGACCCAGCGCGTCCACGAGGTCTTCCAGCAGGGCCCAATGTTCGGGGCCTTGCATCCCCCTGCCTCCCGTCACGACGATGCTCGCCTCGGCCACGTCCAGTTGCTCCCGTTCGCCTCGCTCGAATCCCACGACACGTGTCCGGGGAGTGCCGGGATCCAACTCAAGAGCCTCGACGACCCCCAGACCCGGCGTTTCGCGGACGGGAAACACATTCGGACGCAGACTGACCAGCGCCGGATCCGTGCGAAGCCGCAGGCGCGCATACGCCTTGCCGGCGTAGACGGGCCGGCGGACGATGATCGAGCCATCCTCCACCTCGAGTTCCGTTACGTCGGTGGCCAGCGAGCGACCCAGCAGTGCTGCGCAGCGAGCGGACAGATCCTTCCCCTGGGCAGTGGCCGCGAACAACACGGCCAGACAGGAACCGGCTGCGCAGCGTTGCGT
>JAOTWC010000368.1 GCA_029863105.1 Gemmatimonadota bacterium
TCGCGCCGCAGCGCGGCGCACGGCGTCGAGCGGCGCGGACGTGTCCCGATCCAACCCGGCGACCAACAGAACGAGGTCACCGACGCCGAGATTCAACCGACGGGCCAGCTGGCTTCCCGGCGCACCGCCGAGAACCTTGGCAACCGGGCCCGAGAAGCCGTCCGCCGTTCGCTTGATCCACAGCACACCGCGGGCGCCCGCGCCGCGAGCGATCTCGTCGAGTCCGTCCAGCTGGGCTCGGCTCAACGCTGCGCCGCCGGGAGCGACGAAACCGCGCACTCTGCCTCCGGCATCAGCCGCGGCGTCGAAGATTCCGAACCCGATACCCGTCAGCAACACTGTGAGGTCGACGAGCTTCCAGGGAATCCTCAGGTCCGGTTTGTCCGTGCCATACAACTCCATCGCGTCGGACCAGCACAGGCGTTGAAACGGCACGTCGATATCCTCCGACACCGCTTCCTTGAGAATCCGCCGCACCATGTTCTCGCACGCTCGGTACACGTCCTCTTCGCCGACGAACGCCATCTCAACGTCGATCTGCGTGAACTCAGGCTGCCGGTCCGCCCGCAGGTCCTCATCTCTCATGCACCGGGCGATCTGGAAGTACCGGTCGAATCCTGCTGCCATGAGAAGCTGTTTGTACAGCTGCGGTGACTGCGGCAGGGCGTAAAACTCGCCGTGATGCAGTCGGCTGGGCACGAGGTAGTCGCGGGCCCCTTCGGGCGTACGCCTCGTCAGAAACGGCGTCTCGACCTCGATGAACCCCATATCCGACAGGGCGGCCCTCGCGGCCTGCGTGGCACGATGCCGCGTCTCAAAGTGCCGCAGCATATCCGGGCGACGCAGGTCCAGGACCCGGTGGCGCAACCGCAATTCCTCAGACGGGAGCTCTTCCTCCGGCGGTACGGCAACGAGGATCGGCAGGGGATCAGAAGCCGACAGCAGCTCGATGCCGGAAACCAGGACTTCGACGCCTCCGGTCTGCATGTCGGGGTTTACGGCGGACTCGGGTCGCAGCACGACGCGGCCGACCACCTGGATGACATCCTCGGGCGATAGCGACGACGCCAGCTCTGCGGCCTCGGGTGACGTCCAGTCCGGACCGAACGAGAGCTGGACGAGGCCGCTGCGGTCGCGGAGGTGAACGAACAGGACTCCGCCCAGATCCCGGCGTCTGTGGACCCAGCCGGCGAGGCGAATCGTGCGTTCGGCATGTTCCGGGGTCAGCTCGCCGCACCCGGTGTCGCGATACTCGGTCGCGCTCCAGTTGGTCGTGTCGATCCTGATCCTCTCAGGCTCCGCTCTTCCGGCACCCGAAATACCCACCGGGCTCGATCGAGCCATATGTTAGCGGCCTGCGGCCGCGATCGCTTCCCCCCGGCGACGTCGTCACTTGACCACATTAGAGCGGAGAGCGCGTGTCGGCTACGAAAACCGAACAGGGCGGGCCAAGGGGATTGCTGGGCTTGCTACCGAAGTCGGCCCGATTCGAGATCGCACGAGTCGTGGCTGCTGCCGGCGAGCCGGCCTACCGGACCGATCAGGTGGTCGAGTGGATGTACGGTCGGCGTGCCCGTGCATTCGACGAAATGACGAATCTCCCACTCGGTTTGCGTGAGCGTCTCGGCAAGGACTTCTCGATCACACCCGCTCGGGAATCGTTCGAGGGCCGGTCCGTCGACGGGACGATAAAGCACCTTTGGCGCCTCGCCGACGGCGAGGAAATCGAGTCGGTCCTGATCCCGACGACTGGACGCGTCACGCTCTGCCTGTCGTCGCAAGTCGGCTGTGCACTGGGCTGTCGGTTCTGTGCGACCGGGGATTTCGGTTTTCGCCGTCAACTCGAGGCCGGCGAAATCGTCGCGCAGTTCCGGGACGCCGACCGGATCGCCCGCGAGACGTACGGCCGACCAGTCGGAAACCTGGTGTACATGGGCATGGGAGAACCGTTCGCCAACCAGGAGGCGGTGTTTGATTCCCTGGAGATCATTCATGACGGTTTCGGTCTGGGAGCTCGCAGGATCACCGTGTCCACGGTCGGACTGATTCCCGGAATCCTCGCCCTGGCCGAGCGCCCGGAGCCGTTTCGACTCGCGGTGTCCCTGCATGCGCCGAATCATGAACTTCGGCTGCGCCTCGTGCCGATCGAACGGCGATATCCGATCGATGATCTGTTCTCGGCCATCGATGAGTACCAGGGTCGGAAAGGTCGTCGGGTCACGTTCGAGTACACGTTGATCGAGGGGCTGAATGATGCGGAGGATACGGCACGCGAACTCGTGGACCTGCTGGGGCGGCGATTGGTGTTCGTCAACCTGATTCCCTGGAATCCGATTCCCAACCGTGACTGGAG
>JAOTWC010000369.1 GCA_029863105.1 Gemmatimonadota bacterium
CTTCGCAGAGGCGGGTCCGGGGACTCGATGCCTGGGCCGCGTCCGCCGAGAACGTGGCCCGGCTTGCCCGGGATGGTTCGGGCGATCGGGCCGCTCGCCAGCTGCGCAATCGCGGCCTGAGTGTGAGACGATTGGAGGAAACTCAGGCACGGCTCGCCTCGCTGCAGGAAGCTGTCAGGCCGATGGCCGACACGCGAACGGAATTCCAGTGGATCGAGTTCACCCGAGAGATTACGGCCGGGCCGGCGTTCGGCTTTCGCCGCCGCGTATGCCTCGTCGTGGGGGATCGGTATGATGTCGTCCGGCTCGATCAGCGTGCCGTGACGCTCGTAGACTCGCTCCTTCACGAGTGGAGCGGGCTGGTCCGCGGCCGCTCCACGTTCGGCGCGTCCGAATGGTACGAGCGCCTGCGGCGACTCCTCGAAGCGAATGAGCTGGCGCTGACGACTCCGATGCAGGAGGGCGTCCAGATCTTGGAGGCTCACGAGGCGGCGCTGACGCCGTTCCGCAACCTGTTCCTGGTGCACGCCAACGACGGCGAGTTTCCACGGGCTGCCGCGAGTGGTGGAATCTTTTCCGACCGCGAGCGAACAGAGCTGCGACGACAGGGTCTGCCTCTCGAAGACCGGGGACTTAGCCTGAGGCGGGAACGGGCTTTATGGAGATCGGTGACGGCTGGTCCCTGTGTGACGGTGACGTACCGTACCGCCACGGTCAGCGGCGTTCCGTTGCTGCCCTCCCTGATGGTGCCGGATCACGACGAGACGACGGCCCTGCCACGAACGGTGGCCGGAAGCGACGGTGTGCAGGCAGTCAGCCTGGCCGAGCAGCGCCGCCACGACGTGCTGCGCATGGTTCGACTGCGCAGGGGAGGTGACGAGTCGTCGGTCACCGTCGCCGATCAGCACGCGATCCGACATGCCGTGATCGCTGCGTTCTCAGAGGAATTGCGGGCTGGACGGCTCGATGACGTCCCCGGAATCGATCGACAACTCGGCCTGCCCCCCGCGCCGCTTCTCGGTCGAGACTGGCCGGTCTCCGAGCGAGCGCACGCCTACGCAGGTTGGGTGCGCGACCCGGTCGTCCGCGCGGCCCTGGCGGAACGCTTCGGCCCGGATCACGTCTGGTCGGCCGGGCAGCTTCAGCAGTATTCGGTGCGTCCGTTCGACTTTCTGCTGCGTCGTGTGCTGCACATCGAGGATGGGGCCGAGGCCGAGGAAGAGACGACGCCTCTCGCGTCTGGCAGCGTGGTGCACGCGGTGCTCGAGGCCCTGTATCGAGCCATGCTCGCGACCGGCGTCGAGAACTTCTCGGATGCACGGGGCATGCTCGATGAAGTGTGCGACCAGGTATTCGCGATCGTCGAACGCGAAGCCGAGCTCTGGTTGGGTCTCCCGGCGATCTGGTCGCTCAAGCGCGAGCACCTGCGCGAGAGGATCCGCGGCTTCGTGAGCTGGGACGCCCGGCAGCTCGACAAACAGGGAATCCGTCCGATAGCGGTGGAGCGCGCGTTTGGTCTGGACGGGTCGGATCCGGTCAGGATAGGGGGAACCGATCTGTACGGCCGGCCGGCCGAATTGCTGCTGGCCGGTCGAATCGACCGCGTCGATCGACTGCCGTCCGGCAACATTCGGGTCGTGGATTACAAGTCCGGCCAGATCCCGGCCCGGAAGGGATACGAGGACGGCGCGCTGCTGCAGTCGGCCCTGTACATGAAGGCCTGGGAGCAGATGGAGGGATCCGCCGCCGATCTGGGCCTGTTCCTGTCAGTCAAGAATCCAGGTACCGGCTCCAAGTCCGGCCTGCCCGCTTCCCAGGTGGACGCTGTCCTTCGCTACGCGTTCTCCATTCCGGCCAGGGTGCGGGCCGGATTGTTCGAGCCAGTCCAGGCCCGGACTGCCGGCGGTATCGCCGATTGGCAACCAGGCCGGGAGATCACACGATCCGATCGCGTTCTCGGGGCCGGAAGCCGGTTCGAGCACGATCCGGAAGGCGGGCCGGAGCGTGGGTGACCGGCATGGATGGACTCCACAGCAGGCGCAGGTGCTTCTGTCTACCCGTCACGGGCTGCTGTCGGCCAACGCGGGCACCGGAAAGACGACGACGATCGTCGGCAAGATCCTCTGGATGCTCGGCCTGGACGTGGGTCGAAGGGAAGACGGAGAGGCGATTCCCGTGTGTCCGCAACCCTGCCGTCTCGACGAAGTCGTGGCGATCACCTTTACCGAGAAAGCCGCCTGCGAGTTGAAACAGAAGCTCCGCGTGGGCATCGAAGGCTCCGTGCGCGGCGACGAATGGCGCTGGGAGCTCGACAGCGCGTCGGTCGGGACGATCCACGGATTCTGCG
>JAOTWC010000370.1 GCA_029863105.1 Gemmatimonadota bacterium
GGTTGCCGCGGCCGTGCTGCTGAGCAACAACCCGGCGGTCAGCAGCATTCTCCCGGGCTATGCGGTATTGCCTTCGACGATCGTCCAGGGAATCGCGATCGCGATCGCACTCGGCCTGATCAGCGGCTTCCTCCCGGCGCGGCAGGCGGCCCGGTTATCGGTCGTCCATGCCCTGCGCAAAGTGGCATAGCATGAAGATTCCCATTCTGTACAATCTGCGCAGCCTGCGCGCGAGACCGACATCCACGCTCGCGACCGCGTTCGGAATGGCGCTCGTCGTGGCCGTGTTTATCGGCATGATGGCGCTGTCCGTCGGGTTCCAGGCGGCACTCGTGAAGACGGGTTCGACCGACAACGTGCTCGTGCTGCGCAGGGGCGCCGACTCGGAAATGACCAGCGGGATCTCACGTGACGTGGCCAACGCGATCGCCGCCTACCCGTTCGTCGCCAAGGATGCAGCCGGTCAGCCGCTCGTGAGCCCGGAGACGTTCGTCGTGGTCGGCATGCAGCGCCGGACGGGCGGCATGGCCAACGTGGTCATCCGAGGAGTCAGTCTGGCCGCGTTCGACGTGCGCAGCGGCATTCAGATTACGGAAGGCCGGACTTTCCGGCCCGGCTCCGGCGAGATCATCATCGGTCGGACCCTCGTGGAGCGGTTGCCCAACACGGAAATCGGCGCCTCGCTGCCGTTCGGCGGTCGGCAGTGGCAGGTGGTCGGACATTTTGAAGCGGGCGGTTCCTCATTCGAGTCAGAGGTCTGGGGCGAGAACGAGTTGTTCATGCCCGTGTTCCGCGGCCAGGTGTTTCAGACCATCGCGCTTCGCATGCAGGATCCGGAGGCTTTCGATGGCGTGGCCGAAACACTCGAGGCGGACCCGCGACTCGGAGTGGATGCCCACCTGGAGCGCGATTTCTATGCCAACCAGGGCACTCTGCTGGGTGGGCTGTTGCGCTTCATGGCGGTGTTCGTGGCCGGAGTGATGGCGATCGGCGCCGTGTTCGGGGCGATCAATACGATGTACTCCGCCGTCGATTCGCGAGCGAACGAAATCGGCGTGCTACTGACGCTCGGATTCAAGCCGCGTTCGGTACTCGCTTCGTTCGTGGTCGAGTCGATGATGATCGCGCTGGTCGGTGGATTCATCGGCTGCCTGATGGCCCTGCCGATCAACGGTCTCGTGACCAGCACGACGAACTGGAATTCGTTCAGCGAGGTGGCGTTCGCGTTTCGAGTCACCCCGGGGCTGCTGGCGACCGGGATGAGCTTCGCGCTGATCATGGGACTGATCGGCGGCTATTTTCCGGCGCGCCGCGCCGCACACAAACCGATCGTCGAGGCCCTGCGAGAAGTGGGCAGCTAAGGGAGGCCTCTCATGTCCGCACGCACGACTCGAGCGATCCTCATCGAACGCCATGGCCCGCCCGAATCGCTGGTGGAACGGGAGGTGCCACTGCGCGCTCCCGGGCCCTCCGAAGTGGTCCTGCAGGTACAGGCGGCCGGAGTGAATTTCGCCGATCTGCTGATGCGTGCGGGCCTGTACTCGACCGTTCCTCCTCGACCCTACAGCCCTGGGTTCGAAGTAGCGGGTGTCGTGGCACAGGTGGGATCAGGGGTGACGGAATGGCGTGAAGGCGACCCCGCCGCCGCCATCATGCGCTATGGAGGCTACGCGAACGACGTCGTCGTCCCGGCGGCCGATCTGTTCGCCCGTCCGGCCTCGATGACCCCCGTAGAGGCGGCCGCCATACCGGTCGTGTTCCTGACGGCCTGGGTGTGCCTGTTTGAAACTGGTAACGCGCGTCGCGGCGAAACGGTGCTGGTCCTGGGCGCCGGGGGTGGCGTCGGCACAGCTGCGGTGCAGCTGGCCGTGGGCCGCGGCATGCGCGTTGTCGGAACCGCGGGTACCGATCGCAAGCGCCAGTTTGTGACCAGCGACCTGGGAGCCGAGGCTTGCTTCGATTCGCGGGGTGACTGGGAGTCGCAGGTTCGAGATCTGCTCGGACCCAGGGGCATCGACATCGCCCTCGACCCGGTGGGTGGACGCGCTACCGCCGCCTGCCGGCGACTCCTCGCGCCGCTCGGCCGACTCGTGTTCTACGGAATGAGTGAAGCGATGCCCGGGACGAAACTCGCGCGGCTTCGAGCCGCCCGGGCCTGGCTGCGGACCCCGCGGTTTCACCCGCTCACGCTCGTGGAACCAAACGTTGGCGTGTTCGGCGTGCACCTCCTGCATCTGGGCGCGAAAGAGCACGTTCTGCGAGACGCCCTTGTACAGGTTTTCGAAAGCGTCCTAGACGGCGACCTGAAACCCGTCCTGGACCGGACGTTTTCGTTGGA
>JAOTWC010000371.1 GCA_029863105.1 Gemmatimonadota bacterium
GGAAGTGCCGTGTGTTGTCTGGAGTACGGTCGAGGCGACAGCTGGAGGTGACCTGCATGCCCTCGGCCTGGGCGGGACGGGGGCCTACTATGGTGATCTCGTCGGCATCGCCGAGACCAGTCGGACGGAGGCACTTAGGCGACTTGACATTTGTACGGGTCGGAAAGGCGATTCCTCGGACGGCTGACGCGAAGGCCCAGGTTGGACCTGGCCGAAGTTTGGCAGCGTGGGGAACAGATTGTACTCCTGCGAATGACACAGCTCTCACCCTGTGTCTCCCACTCCCATGTTCAGTCGCGTTGCGGGTCTCTGTCTTGCACTGGTGCTGCTGCCTCTCGGATCGGTCCACGGTCAGGTCACCGAGCCGGAAATGGTCGAATCCGTACTCGCCGAGGGCTACGCCGGTGTCTACCCGGATATCCTCCGGGGCCGCGTAACCACCAGCGGCGCTGTATACGACCCGGACCGACTCATCGCATCGCACCGCTATCTGCCGCTTGGCAGCCTGGTGCGGGTGATACGTGAAGATACCGGCGAGAGCGTGTCTGTCAGGATCCTCGATCGCGGTCCCTACACAGGCGAACGAATCATGGACCTCTCGGAGGCCGGCGCGCGCGCGATCGGGCTGCGCCGGGGCGATGAGACCCTCATTCGTATCGTGAGGGCCGCCGACAACGGCGTCGCCGACACCGGGGCAGACGTAACGGGCACGCGTGGGGAGCGCGAGCGCGGCTTCACCATACAACTCGGCTCGTACTCGAACGAGGCCGCCGCGTGGAATGCCCGCGGGCGAGCGGACGGCGCCTGGGTGCAGCGAGTGGAAGTGGACGGGCAGATCTTCTATCGCCTCAACTTCGGCAGATACGGCTCGCGGGACGATGCGGCCGAAGATCTCGACAAGCTGGAAGCACTGGGTTTCTTCGGATTCGTCAAGAGCCTGGCCGAGGGCGCCTAGGACACGACGTGTCTGCGATCGCGGGCGGCAGGAGCCGGTCCGACCGAAGAATCGGGTCTTCAATCTGTCCGGAAATGGCCTGCAAGCCGTGTGGCGATCTCCCGTTGCATCCCCCGGTCTCGAACCCTAATCTGCGCCTTCCTGCGAGCATAAGACAACGATATCATGAATACCCGGACCGTGTGGGCCCTACTGGTCGTCTTCTTCTTTCCGACAGCGTGTAACGCACCCATGGATAACGCCGCACCGACCTCCAGCCTGCTGGACAAGTACACTGAATTCACGCTGGAAGCCGATCTGAGCGTGCTGACGGAGAATCAACGAAAGATGATTCCCCTTCTCATCGACGCCTCGATCGCCATGGACGAGATGTACTGGATGCAGGCCTTCGGAGACAGAGAACATCTGCTGCAATCCATCAAAGACCCGAATCTTCGAAGGTTCGCGGAAATCAACTATGGTCCGTGGGATCGCCTGAACGGTAACGCCCCGTTCATCGAAGGTGCCGGGGAAAAGCCCGCCGGGGCGACGTTCTATCCGCGCGACATGACCGCAGATCAGTTTGAGTTGACCGCGGCAGACAATCCCGAACTTCGCAGTCTGTACACTGTCGTCCGGCGCGACGACGCCGGCGCGCTCGTGGCCCATCCGTATAGCGAGGTTTACAGCGAGCCCCTGTCACATGCGGCATCGAAGCTTCGGGAAGCCGCTGCACTTGCCGAGGATCCAGGCTTCAAGAAGTATCTCGAACTGCGAGCCGACGCGTTCGAGACCAACGAATATCAGGCGAGCGATCTGGCGTGGATGGACATGAAGACGAACGTTCTTGATGTCGTCATCGGGCCGATCGAAGTGTATGAGGATGAACTCTACAACTACAAGTCAGCAGCCGAATCGTACGTCCTGATCAAGGATACGGAGTGGAGCAAGCGACTTGCCCGGTACGCAGCTTTCCTTCCTGCTTTGCAAGAAGGTTTGCCGGTCCCGGCCGAGTACAAACACGAATCCCCCGGTACGGACTCTGATCTGAACGCCTACGACGCCGTCTTCTATGCCGGCCAGGCGAATGCGGGGTCGAAGACGATCGCGATCAATCTGCCCAACGACGAGGAAGTGCAGAAATCGAAAGGCTCGCGACGGCTGCAGCTTAAGAACGCGATGCGTGCGAAGTTCGACAAGATCCTGGAGCCGATTGCCGACGTGCTCATCGCCGATGACCAGCGCAGTCACATTACCTTCGACGCGTTCTTCGCCAATACGATGTTTCATGAAGTGGCTCATGGACTCGGGATAAAGGAGACGATTAACGGACGCGGTACCGTCCGCGGCGCGCTGCGCGAGCAATACTCGGCACTCGAAGAAGGCAAGGCCGACATCCT
>JAOTWC010000373.1 GCA_029863105.1 Gemmatimonadota bacterium
GTGGTCGGGCAGGACGGCATGGTTCAGCGGCTCATCGTGGGCCTGCTGTCGGGTGGTCATGTGCTGCTGGAGGGTGTTCCCGGTCTCGCCAAGACGCTGGCCGTCCGCTCCCTGGCGGATGCGATCGCCACGACATTCCGGCGCATTCAGTTCACGCCGGATCTGCTGCCAGCCGACCTCATCGGGACGCTGATCTGGGAGGAGACGCAGCGCCGTTTTGTTCCCAAGATGGGTCCGATTTTCGCCAATCTGGTGCTGGCCGACGAGATCAACCGAGCGCCTGCCAAGGTGCAGTCGGCTCTCCTGGAGGCGATGCAGGAGCGTCAGGTGACGATCGGCGAAGAGAGTCACCGTGTGCCGATACCGTTCCTCGTGCTGGCCACGCAGAACCCGATCGAACATGAAGGCACGTACCCGCTTCCGGAAGCCCAGGTCGACCGGTTCATGCTCAAGATTCGCGTGGACTATCCGGACCGCGACCAGGAGCGGGAAATCCTTCGACGCGTGGTCACCGACGATATCGAACCCCTGTCCCCGGTGGCTTCTCCCGAGCAGATCCTGGCCGCCCGGGCGCTTCTTCCGAGCGTGCGCGTCGATCCCCGGGTGGAGGAGTACATTCTCGACCTGGTCCGGGCGACGCGAGAGGCATCCAGGTATGACGAGGAACTTGCCGGATGGATCGACATCGGGGCTTCGCCGCGCGCCACGATTTCTCTGGCGCGGGCGGCCAGGGCGCAGGCGTTTATCGAAGGCCGGCCGTTCGTCATTCCCGAGGATATCCGGAGCCTGGCTCTCGACGTGCTTCGGCATCGGATCGTCATGACGTTCGAAGCCGAGGCGGAGGAGATCTCGCCCGACCAGGTCATCGAGCGCCTCCTCGGCATCGTACCGATCCCCTGATGCGGTTCGCCCTGACCCGGGGCCGCCGTCCACCCGCTCCGCCTGCTTCGCAGGAGGTCGGAGACCTCGTTCGGAGGCTCGAAATTCGAGCGCGCCGGCTGATGGAAAATCGCGCTCTCGGGGCGTACGATGCGGTGTTTCGCGGACACGGGATCGAGTTCGCCGAAGTCCGGGAATACGAACCGGGCGACCCGTTCAACGCGATCGACTGGAAAGTCACGGCCCGGGCCGGCAGACCATTCGTGAAGCGGTTCGTCGAGGAGCGGGAGCTGAACGTGCTGCTCGCGGTGGACGTCTCCGGGTCGACCGAGTTCGGAACCCGCAAACGCACCAAGAAGGACCTTGCCGTGGAGGTGGCCGCGTTGCTCGGACTGGCCGCGACCCGGAACAACGACCGCGTAGGGCTGCTGTTGTTCAGCGACGTGATCGAGTCCTTCGTCCGTCCGCGGCGCGGTCGTCAGCGCTTGCGGCTGCTGCTTCACGAACTCGTCAGCCATGTGCCTTCGCGTCCCGGTACGGACCTCGGACTGGCCCTGCGAACGGCGGGACGGGCGCTCAAGACCCGATCGTTGGTGTTCCTGTTGTCCGACTTCCGCGACGGCGGGTTCAGCCGGGATCTCACGGCGCTGTCTCGCCGGCACGACGTCGTCGGCTTTCATCTCACGGATCCGGCCGAAGGGAAATTGCCTCGTGCCGGCCTGATCGAGGTGCGAGATCCCGAAACCGGCCGGCTTGGCGTGCTCGATCTCGGGGATGCCGGCGTCCGGGAACGGCTCGCCGGAATTTCGGCCAGCCGCGCCGACAGGATCAGCCGCACGTTCCGCCGCTCCGGCTGCGATCAGCTCGTCCTGCAAACCGACCGCCCCTACGCCCCGGATCTTGCCGCCTTCTTCGCGCGGCGGGCGAGGGCGCGCCTGAAATGATACGCGGCCGAATCCTGCTGTTCGCGATCGCTCACCTGACGGCCGGTGCGTCGGCGGCACCGCCGGTGTGGGCGCAGGCTGCCGGGACCCTCCGGGCAAGCGCCGTGCTGTCGGCGGATACGGTGCGTGTCGGCGAACCGTTCCTCGTCGGCGTCGTGGCCGTCTCGAGCGATTCGATTTCGATGCCGCTGGTGCTCGAGAGCGGCGAGGGATGGGAGCAGCTGGACCTCGCACGTGTCGAGACGACGGGTTCAGAGGTGCGCGCCTTCTACCGCCTGGTAGCCTGGCGGACCGATCCGATTCGGTTGCCCGATCTAACCTTGTCCGCGGTCGGATCCGGGGGCGAGCGCAAATTCGCGGTTCACCTGCCGTTTCCGTTCGTCCGCTCGGTAATCCCGGCCTCGGAACAGGCGCCGCTTCTCCAGCCGCCCCGGCCCCCGCTGGAGACGGGGTTCAACTGGGGTCTGCTGCTCGCAGCGCTGATCCTGGC
>JAOTWC010000037.1 GCA_029863105.1 Gemmatimonadota bacterium
ATTCCAGCCGATGAAGTCCCACCAGCAGTTCTTCGCCGAACTCAAGCGGCGTCACGTGTTCAAGGTGGCGGCGATCTACGGGGCCGTGGCGTTCGGTGTCCTGCAGGTGGCCGAACCACTGGGCACTGCCCTGGGCCTGACTGACGCCTTCCTGTCTCTCGTCGTGGGACTTCTGCTGCTCGGATTCCCCGTCGCCCTCGTTCTGGCGTGGGCCTTCGAGGTCACCCCTGGAGGCGTGCAAAAGGCGGAGCCGGCTGCGCCCGGAGAGATCGAGGCGATCATCGCCCAGCCGGCGTCGAAGCGCTGGCCGGCGGGTCTGCTCGCCCTGGCGGGGGCCGGTCTCCTGTTGGGGGGCTGGTGGATAGGGCTGCAGACGGCAGCGGATCCCGGTGCCGCACCTGGGCCCGCTGGTTCCGAGGCGCGCCTCGCCTTCGCGGATCTCGCAGACGACGCCCGCCCCTCGATTGCCGTGCTCCCGTTCGCCGACATGAGTTCGACCCAGGACCAGGGGCACTTCAGCGACGGGATGACGGACGAGATCATCAACGTACTTGCCAGGACCGGCCAATTCGGAGTGAGGGGACGTACGTCGGCGTTCGCGTACAAAGGGGACAACCGGGACCTCCGGGAGATCGGAGCTGAGCTGAACGTCGCCTACCTGATCGAGGGCAGCGTGCGCAAGGACGGCGACCAGCTCCGCATCACGGCTCAGCTGATCGACGCCGACGACGACTCGCATCTCTGGAGTGAGAGCTATACACGGTCGGCGGTCAACATCTTCGATATCCAGATCGAGATCGCGGAGGCGATCGCCGCCGCCCTGAAGGTCCCGCTTGGCCTGGATGATCACCGCGATCTCGTCACACCGACCGCCGACGTGGAGGCCTACGACCTGTACCTGGCCGGTCGAGCCAGGCTTCGGGAGCGCGGCCCGGGTCTCGTAGAGGCCGCGGGACTGTTCGAGGCTGCGATTGCCAGGGATTCCGCGTGGGCACCCGCGTGGGCCGGCCTGGCGGACGCGACGGAGCTCCGAGTCTGGTCCGTCCTTGGCGGCGTGGACCTGCCGTTTGACGAGACGCTGGCCAAGGCCGAGCGGGTAGCCCGTCGAGCCCTCGAGCTGCAGCCGCAAAATTCGACAGCTCTGATCGTGCTCGGCAACATCCACCGAGACAGGTATGAATGGGCTGACGCGGAGGCTTTCTATCGTCGGGCGCTCGCGGTGGACCCCGACAACCCGGAGGCCCACCAGCAATACGGGGAGTTGCTCCACAAGCTGGGACGCCTGCAGGAAGCCGTACGATCCATGGACAGGGCGGCCGCTCTCGACCCGGCGCCCGTGCGCCTTGCTCAGCTCATGTACATCCTCGGGCGGGACGGCCGCTGGGACGAAAGTTTCGCGGTGCTACGCTGGGCCGGGACCCAGGGCATAGACATGACCTTCGGTGGTCTGTTCGCCGACCCCGATGAGGGCTCGCGAAACACTCGGGCCTGGGACGAGGGCCGCTACGAAGACATGACTGGCACGTTGTCCGGCCCTGGCTACGGCCTGACCGACTCCATCGCCTGGGCGGCCGCGATCCCGGCCCTTCGAGCGGGCCGTTTCGACCTGCTGCCCGACTCCCTGGAGGGCGAGGACTGGGGCTACGCCAACCTCGTCCGGTTCGGGGAACTGGAGCGCGCCGTGGAGGATTTCCTCGAGAAGCGGCAGGCCGGTCAGGCCAGTACCGCCGCCGCGGTCCGCCTCACCCCGGAAGAGGTCTGGTGGCCGGCGCTCGACCCGATCCGATCAGACCCGAGAATCCAGTCCTACATGCAGTCGATCGGGCTGGGGGGCCGCACCGTTCAGCGCACCCCGGTGGATGAGCGGGTCCGCCCGGCGATACTGAGACAGGCCGCTGCGGCCGCGGCTGAGTCGACGGCTGAGCCGGCGCCATGAAGTCCTACCAGCAGTTCTTCGCCGAGTTCAAACGCCGGAAGGGACTCGTCTGGGATGCCCGTGTCGGGGCGCCGGAGTTTGATTCCTTGCGCTCGGGTCCGCGCATGAGGGCCTACATGGAACGAATCGGCCAAGCTGATGCCGTGCCTCGGAGGACGCCGTTTTCGGAGCGAACTTGCCCGATGATCCTGGGCCGGACGCCCTGACGCATCTCAAGCGGGGTTACGTGGCGCTCGCCTTCACGGTGCTCGTGTCCAGCGACTGTACGATGGGTTACGAAGAGCTCCCGGTCGCCTCCCGCACATACCAGGCACCACGAACCTCAGCCCCCCCCACCATCGACGGCCGCCTCGACGACCCGGCCTGGGCCGACGCGCCACCAACCGAGACGTTCATCGACATCCGTGGGTCGGACCACCCCACACCAGCGTGGTCGACGCACGCCAGGATCCTCTGGGACGACACCCACCTGTACATCGGCGCCTGGCTCGAAGAGCCCCATCTGTGGGGCACGCTGACCGACCGGGACGCGATCATCTACCACGACCACGACTTCGAGGTGTTCCTCGACCCGGACGGCAACGGTGAGGCCTACTTCGAAATCGAGATCAACGTGCTCGGCACGGAGTTCGACCTGTTCCTGGATCGCGCGTACAACAAGGGCGGCCAGGCAGATATCGAATGGAACATTGATGGCCTCCGCACAGCCGTGTTCGCCGACGGGACCATCAACGATAACTCCGACACCGATCGCGGCTGGGGCGTCGAGATGGCCATTCCCTGGTCGGGTCTCGTCTCGCCCGATGGGGCAGTCGTGACGACGCCCCCATCGATTGGCGACACCTGGCGCGTGAACTTCTCGCGGGTCCAGTGGCCCCTGCATCACCTCGAAGCGGGCGGGTACGAACGTGCGGCGGAGGTGTCGTTCGAGGTGCACGAGGAAGACAACTGGGTGTGGTCGCCGCAGGGGGAGATCAACATGCACATCCCGCAGCGGTGGGGCTTCGTTCACTTCGTGGAGGGAGACACGCCATGAGGCGCCGGGACTTCCTGAGAACCACGGGCGGTGCCATCGCTCTTGGCGGACTTTACGGATGTGCGGCCCCTCGAGGCACGCTGCACCGGGAGTTCAGCCTGTGGACCTGGGTTCACGGCGATCGGGACTACGACGACGCGGAGTGGCGACGCCGGTTCGCCCGGCTGAAGAATGCCGGCTTCGGGGCCGTGCTCGTGGGGGGCGGCGACATCGGGCTCGTCTCGGATGCGGCGCACGCCGAGGGCCTGGAATTCCACCGCTGGTTCTGGACGATGAACCGGAACGGCGACACGTGGGCCCAGGAAAACCACCCGGAGTGGTTCACCGTCAGCCGAAACGGGGACTCCTCGCTCGACATGCCTCCGTACGTCGGGTACTACCGATGGGTGTGCCCGAGCCGTGAGCCGGTGCGGCAGTACCTGAGAAAGCTCGTGGACGAACTCGCCCTCGATCCGCGCGTCGACGGCGTCCACCTCGACTACGTGCGCCACTGCGACGTAATCCTGCCGCGCGGTCTGTGGGAGAAGTACGACCTGGTGCAGGACGTCGAGCACCCGGAGTTCGACTTCTGCTACTGCGAGGTGTGTCGGGCGGACTTCGAGGCGCTCACGGGTCGGGATCCGTTCACGATGTCAGATCCCACCGCGGACGAAGAGTGGCGCCGGTTTCGCTGGGACTCCGTGACCGGTGCGGTGCGCGAGTTGGCCAGCGCGGTCCATGCCCACGACAAGCCGATCACGGCGGCCGTCTTCCCGACGCCCGACATCGCTCGGACTCTGGTGCGGCAGTCGTGGGACGAATGGCCCATCGATCGCTTCTTCCCGATGCTCTACAACGGGTTCTACCTCGAGGGTATCCCGTGGATAGGCGCAAGAGTCGAGGAGGGCGTCGCGGCCCTGCGGGGAAGCGATCGAGCGTTGACCGCGGGTCTCTATCTGCCCGACCTCTCACCCGAGGACCTGGGCCGTGCAGTGGCGACCGCTCGAGATGCGGGGGCCTCGGGCGTCTCGTTCTTCGAGTCTGAAGGGCTCACGGATGCCCATATGGAAACACTGGCGGCGGTCCTGGCCTGATCGGTCGAGCTCCGGGGAGGTCACTTTCGTTTCGGCCATGTGATGCGTCTGCCCACTTTTCCTTTGGACCAGCGCAGCGCGACGCACGCCCCAACAGCCGTCGTGGCAGCCATGACGTTGAACAAGATATCCACCGGATCGAACACGCGGCTCGGGACGAAGAACTGGATTCCCTCGTCGACGATCCCGACGGTCGCCGCAGCCAGGACGGCCAGCAGCGCCGGCCTGGGAACGTGGCGACCCTGGGTTGCCCTCTCAGACAGCGCCTGGTGGATGAATATCGCCACCACGCCGTACTCGATGAGGTGGGTGCGCTCGGCGAGCGTCAGCCGGAGGAAGAACATCAGATAGACGGCCGCGACGCCCAGGGCGACGCCGATCTCTGCGCCACGCGGCCTGAGCGTCAGCCCTTCCGAAACCACGACTGCCGCGACCAGGAACATCGCCAGCAGGAAGAAGACGGCTCGCTGGTCATCGCTGGACAGCGCTTCCGCGAGCCGGGCTGTCAGACCCATGGTCGCGTAGATGGTCACGACGAACGTCAGCGTCCAGATCCACAGGTGGCGTTCGCGACGCGACACGAAGAGTGACATGGGCAAAGGATAACCCCTTCGTCCGTTTCGGGCCGTGCAGGTCCACCGGCGACCTCGCTTCCCTTCATCCGCCCCTTCAACGATGTTGCGGCCCATGACGCATCTCTTCAGCCCCGTCCGGCCATAACGTGCTGATCGAAGCCGCGGTCGCCGCGCCGGGTGAGCTTCCGTTCCTGCGGGAAATGATCGCGCTGTTCGCCGCCAGCGCCGTACTGGCGTGGGTATGCCAGCGCCTGAGGATCGTGCCGATCGTCGGTTTTCTTGTGGCGGGCGTGCTGATCGGTCCTTTCGGCCTGGGGCTGGTGCGGGATCAGGCCCTCGTGAACGCGACGGCGGAAATTGGGGTCATCCTGCTCCTGTTCACGATCGGCGTCGAGTTCAGTCTCGAGAAGCTGGCGAGTATTCGCCGCTTCATCATCCTGGGCGGGGGACTCCAGGTTGCCGCCACGATCGCGCTGGTGAGCCTCGTGCTGTTCGCATTTGGGGTGAGCTGGAAGGCCGGCGTGTATACGGGCTGCCTCGTGGCGCTGTCCAGCACCGCGATCGTTCTCAAGCTGCTGTCGGACAGCGGAAGAACCGACAGCCCGGCCGGGAGGATTTCTCTCGGTATCCTGATTCTGCAGGACCTGTCGATCGTGCTCATGGTCCTGCTGATCCCAATTCTCGGGGAGGGAGAGGCCTCCGCCGGTCCGATCGCCCTGGCCCTGTTGGAAGCCGTTGCGATCATCGCGCTGGTCCTCGTGCTCGGAAGTCGGATCGTCCCCCGGGCGCTGGACTGGATCGCGCGCGAGCGGAGCCAGGAACTGTTTCTGCTTGCGGTCGTGACGATCTGCTTCGGGATCGCCTGGATCCTGGCGCTCGGAGGCGTGAGCCTCGCGCTGGGTGCCTTCCTGGCAGGCCTCGTCGTCAGCGGAAGTCGGTTCCGGGAGCACGCGCTGGGCGACATCCTTCCGCTACGCACGCTGTTCACGGCCGTGTTCTTCGCGTCCGTCGGAATGCTGCTCGACCTCCGCTTCGTCATGGAGCGTCCGTTGCTGATCCTGGGCGCGGCGGTGGCCGTGGCCGTCCTCAAGCTCGGCGTGACCGCGCTCGCCGTGATAGCCCTGCGCTATCCGGTTCGCCTTGCGCTAACGGTCGGGATCGGGCTGGCACAGATCGGTGAGTTCTCGCTCGTCCTGGAGCAGGCGGGCAGGACAGCGGGACTCTCGCCCGTCGGCCTGGGGGATCCCGGTCAGCAGCTGTTTCTCGCCGTGGCGGTTCTCCTGATGGCTGTCACGCCCCTTTTCGTGGGGTCGGGGTCACTGCTCGCCGCCAGCGCCGGCGCTCCGACCGGCGAACCTCATTCGCCTTGGACAGCCGGGGACGACGCCAGGGACCTGGTCCTCATCGCAGGCTACGGTATGGCGGGCCGCGCTCTGGCCCAGGCGTGTGCCGACGCGGGAGTTCCGTATCGAGTCGTCGACCTCAACCCGGTCTCGGTGGACGAAGGCCAGGCGAACGGGGTTCCGATCAAGCTGGGGGATATCGGCCGGCGGCCGGTGCTCGAGAGCGCCGGCCTGGCGCGTGCCCGCTGCGTTGTCCTGACTGTCAACGACCGGGTCGCCGCCACGCGGGCGGCCCAGACGGCGAAGCTGTTGCGGCCCGACGTGCGAGTGATCGTCCGCGTCCGTTATTCGACGGATGAGGCCGCCATGCGAAGGGCGGGCGCCGACGAAGTCGTGGTCGAGGAGCACGAGGCCACCGAGCGGCTCAAGCTGCTGGTCTGTACCTGACCCTCATCAGAACCCCAGCCTCGGCAACACCTCGATGGCCGCCGCAAAATCCAACAGGAGCAGGACCACACCAGCCACCGCGTGGTACCGAGGATCACCGCGATGAGGAACAGCACGACCGCGTACATCACCAGGAAGAAGTAGACCCAGATGGTCCATTCTCCCCAGATTACGTCCAGCCGGAATTGCCACCACCAGAACAGCACCAGCCACAGGAACACATGTGCCAGCCAGCTGCGGGATGGGTGTGGTTCTGGCCTACGTCAGGCCAGCTCGCTCGATCATCCCCCGCAGCTCGGCGACATAGATGGCTCGCGGTGCCAGCCAGTCGACGGAAGGCGCGTAGTTTGGATCAAGGACGCACCGCACCAGTCGCGGCAGAAGGTAACTGGCTCGGATGTAGGTGGGTCTCCTCGCGGACAGGTAGACCAGCGCCTGACGGGCGTACGCCCGGTGGTAGCTGGAACCACCGCCGGGCAGCGAGCTATGCGTCTCGAAAGGAAAGTGCGCGTACTGGGGATACCCGCGCTTGATCGTAGCCGTATGAAGATCCTCACCGGGCTGCATGATCACTTCGGGCGCCAGGCCGGTGAGCAGGTCGAACAGGTCTTCGTCCAGGTAAGGTGTCCACACGCGGGTTCTGCGAAATATGCCGAAGATCACCGGACCGAGGTAGCGACGCGTCCGGTTCCAGAACCAGAACGAAAGCAACGGATTCGGAGCAGCGGTATGCTTGGCCAGCTCCTCGACGAGACGATCCAGCGCTGGTTCTCGGGCAAATGTCTGGTGAGCGTCATCTGTCAGCATGTTGCGGATCAACACGTCCTGCTGATCGAACATGGAGGCAGCGATCTCGGCCAGTCGCCCGGCCCGATATGCAACCAGGTCGGCAGGTACCTGGCGGAGGTTAGGTCGTGAGAGCATGTCACCGGCGACGCCGTCGTACGAGCAGCCGGGCTGACTCGCGAGGAACTCCGCAACCGGCAGGAACCACGCATGGCTCATCGGCGTGGAGTAGCTCGTGAGTCGGTTCTTATCTACTTCGGCGGCCAATCGGGCTCGGGGCTGCGTGAGGATCTCATGATGAATCCCGAGACTCTCGGCGATCGTCGAGGCGATACTCAGGTCGGTGCCGCTGTGCCTCGCGAAATCTCGCACTGTGACAACACGATCGGGGTGATGGCCGGCCTCGAGTAGAGCAAACAGGATGTGGCGAGAGTCGCGCCCGCCGCTGAGTGGGACGCTACACGGTCCTTCCGGGGGCAGGCGCTGGATAGCTCTTCGAAACCCTTCTACGTACGCGCTTACTGCCTGTTCACGGTTCAGCCCGTTGGGGGTATTGATTACAGGTCCGCCGACCAGGCGCAGTCCGGACCGCTCCCAGTGTGCCCTGACGCCCGGAGGTACAGTGCGGATGAACTTGAACGGAGTGTCGTCGCCAAGTGGATGGTCCAGACGCAGCATGACGGCAATCGCCCGGTGGTCCAGATCGGCGGGAGCGCCCGCCCGCAGGGCTCCTTCGATCGACGTCGAGAGAATGACCCTGGTCGGCTCGCTCAGGTAGAAAATCGGCACCATGCCGTAGCGGTCATTCCGCACGGCAAGCCGTTCGCCGTCCCAGTCCCACTCGGCGTACAGTGATCGCGGATCACCCATGCGGCAGGACAGATCACCGGACGCATGCCACCCGTCTCCTCTGCGACGTATGCAGATCGTGTGGTCACGCGGCGACTGCATGGACGGACTCCTGAATAACCCTCGGGACGGCGGGTCTGAGTTGATCCATGTTTCCACATTTCTGAGCCACGGGGCAAGTGGGTGGGACTGGTACTTCTGGAGGACAGGTTCAAACGATAGCATTGTGGCTACTCGAATCGCGAACATACCTGGATAGATTGTCATGCCCGAACAGGTTCTGCTGACCGGCATCAGCGGCTTTATCGCGAAGCACGTGGCCCTGGAGCTGCTCAACGCCGGCTATGGCGTTTGCGGAACGATCCGCACGCCTTCCCGAGCCGACGAGGTGCGCGAGGCAGTGGAACAGGCCGGTGGGGATACGACCCTCTTGAGCTTCGTGGAGGCAGATCTCAGCTCGGATGATGGTTGGGTGAAGGCGGCGCAGGGCTGCACCTACGTACAGCACGTCGCCTCACCGTTTCCAATGGTCCAACCGCGCGACCGGGAAGCGCTCGTGCCGGAAGCGCGCCAGGGAGCTCTCCGCGTCCTGGAAGCAGCCCGAGCGGCAGGCGCCCACCGGATCGTACTCACCTCGTCGATGGTCGCGATGATGTATCGGGCCGATCGACCTGAGCGAATGGTGGTTACGGAGAGCGACTGGACGGATCCTGAGTGGGACCGGCTTTCCGCGTACATCGTATCCAAGACTCGAGCGGAGAGATCCGCCTGGGAGTGGGCGACGGAGCATGGGTGGAAAGAGAAGCTGACCGTGATCAACCCGGGCCTCGTCCTCGGGCCGTCGCTCGACGACAGAACCGGAACCTCGCTGGACATCATCAAGCTGCTGCTGGAGGGAGCCTATCCGGCTATTCCGCGCGTGTCGTTTCCGGTCGTCGATGTGCGCGACCTGGCTAGATTGCACGTGCAGGCCATGCTCGTGCCCGAGGCGGGAGGGAGGCGCCTGATCGGGGCAGGGGAGGCCCTGTCCCTGGCCGAGATGGGTCGCATCCTGCGCTCCGAGTTCCCGGATCGCGCGAGCAGAGTCCCGAAGCGCACGTTGCCCGACTTCGTGGTGCGGCTGATCTCGAACTTCGATAGGTCCCTAAAGGGAATCACGCCGGACCTCGGGGTGGTTCCGGTAACCGAGAGTGCGTACGTGACGGAACTGACGGGTGTTACCTACCGACCGGCAGCCGAGGCGGTGCGGGCGGCCGCCCGGACCATCCTTGCGCACTCCGCCGCATGAGTTCGCGAGATGACCGGATGAGAGCCCAATCGACCGATTCCGTCGGGCGGCGGCTGTCGTTTCTCGATCGCTATTTGACCGTGTGGATTTTCGCGGCCATGGCACTGGGTGTCGGCATCGGCTTCGCGTGGCCGTCGGGGATCGCCGCCGTCAACGACGCTACGCAGGTGGGCACCACGTCGATCCCGATCGCGATCGGTCTGATCCTGATGATGTACCCGCCGCTCGCCAAGGTACGTTACGAAGAACTGGGTGACGTCTTCCGAAACGGTAAGGTGCTCGGTCTGTCTCTGGTCCAGAACTGGGTCATCGGTCCGACCCTGATGTTCGTGCTGGCGATTCTGTTTCTGCGTGATTATCCGGAACTCATGGTGGGCCTGATCCTGATCGGCCTGGCGCGCTGCATCGCGATGGTGATCGTGTGGAATGACCTGGCAGAAGGCGATCCGGAGTACGCTGCCGGACTGGTGGCGTTCAATTCGATCTTCCAGGTTCTGTTCTTCAGCGTCTACGCCTATGTGTTCATCACCGTTCTGCCGGGCTGGCTGGGTCTCGAGGGAATGGAGGTGGACATCACGATGGGCGAGATCGCCAGGAGCGTGTTCATCTACCTGGGCGTGCCGTTCATCGGCGGATTCCTAACCCGACTCGTTCTCGTTCGGATGCGCGGCGTGTCCTGGTATCACGAGCGCTTCGTCCCCAGGATCAGTCCCATCACTCTGATCGCGCTGCTGTTCACGATCGTCGTGATGTTCTCCATTCAAGGCCGGGCGATCATCGGGCAGCCGATCGGCGTGCTGCGCGTCGCCGTGCCCCTGCTGATCTATTTCGTGATCATGTTCACGATCACGTTCTTCATGAGCAGGCGAGTCGGCGCCGATTACCCCCAGACGGTCACGCTGTCGTTCACGGCGGCCTCCAACAACTTCGAACTCGCGATCGCG
>JAOTWC010000372.1 GCA_029863105.1 Gemmatimonadota bacterium
CGACGCCGGCAACATGCTCAAGCCGCCGCTGGCACGCGGCCAACTGCGCATGGTGGGTGCGACTACGCTCGACGAGTACCGCCGACACATCGAAAAGGATCCTGCCCTCGAGAGGCGGTTTCAGCCAGTGTTCGTGGGCGAGCCGGCCATACCGGAGGCGCTGGCGATCCTGCGCGGTCTGAAAGAGAAGTACGAAGTGCATCACGGAGTACGAATCACCGATCCGGCTCTAGTGGCGGCCGTACGCCTGTCGAGCCGGTACATCGGCGATCGCTTCCTACCCGACAAGGCGATCGACCTCGTCGACGAAGCGGCCTCCCGTCTGCGAATGGAGATCGATTCGATGCCCGAGGCGATCGATGTTCTCGAGCGCCGCCGTATCCAGCTGGAAATCGAACGCGAAGCACTCAAGGGAGAAACAGACGCCCGCTCAGAGTCCCGCAACAGAGCGCTGGAAGAGGATCTGTCGGGCGTCCGGGAGCAACTGGCGGGGCTCAAGTCGACCTGGATGGCGGAGAAGGCGGCCATCGACCGGGTTCGCGAGTTGAAGCGGCGCCTCGAAGAGTCTTCGCTGGCAGCCGAACAGGCGACGCGTGGCGGCGATCTGCAGAAGGCGGCGGAAATCACTTACGGGCAGGTTCCACGCGAGCGGACAGCACTCGAGGAGGCGGAGGCGGAACTGGGGCGCCTTCAGGCCGCGGGTGGATTGCTCAAGGAAGAGGTGGAGGCCGAAGACGTGGCGGAGGTCGTGGCGGCATGGACGGGCATCCCCGTCACTCGGATGCTGGAGAGCGAACGCGACCGACTTACGCGCCTCGAAGAGCATCTACATGAACGGGTGATCAGCCAATCCAAAGCGATTTCCGCGGTAGCCAATGCCGTGCGCCGCAGTCGCGCGGGCCTGCAGGATCCGGATCGTCCAATTGGCAGCTTCATCTTCCTCGGTCCCACCGGCGTCGGGAAGACGGAGACGGCCCGTGCGCTGGCCGAATTCCTGTTCGACGACGAGGCTGCCATGGTGCGCCTGGACATGTCCGAGTACATGGAGCGGCATGCCGTCTCCCGACTGCTGGGGGCTCCGCCGGGATACGTCGGATACGAGGAGGGCGGGCAGCTCACCGAGCAGGTGCGTCGTCGTCCCTATAGCGTTGTGCTGTTCGATGAGATCGAGAAGGCCCATCCGGACGTGTTCAACACGCTGCTGCAGATACTCGATGATGGTCGTTTGACGGACGGGCAGGGCCGCACGGTGGACTTCCGGAACACGGTCGTAATCATGACCAGCAATGTCGGGAGCGCGTCGATACCGGACGCGCCGGACCAGCCGTGGGATCGTGTCGAACAGACCGTGCTCGACGCACTGCGGGCGCGATTTCGACCCGAGTTCCTGAACCGCGTGGATGAAATTCTCGTCTATCGTCCGCTGAGTCGGGACGATCTGGCCAAGATTGTCGAACTCCAACTGGGCCGGCTGACGGAGCGTCTGGCCGAGCGCGAGATCGAACTGCTCGTCAGCCAGGGGGTGAAAGACAGAATCGCGGTCGAAGGGTATGACCCGGCCTATGGGGCCAGACCGGTCAAGCGAGCCATACAGCGCCTGCTGGCTGATCCCCTGGCCCTGGAGTACCTGGAGGGTCGGTTCCAGGACGGGGATCGGGTCGAGGTCGAGATCGGGAAAGACGCGGCCGTAGCGTTTCGCGTACTCCCGTCGCCTTGACCCCGAGCGGTCACGTGCGACATTGCCCCGATGCTCGACGTTCGACTCATGACGTTCTCTGGAGGGTGCTTGCTAAACGGTAGCCCGGTGTGGCGACGGATAGTGCCGTCCGTCCTGGTGATGGTGGCCCTGTCCTGGTCGGCGTGCAGTTCGTCCAATCGCAGTGCGGAAGTGGCGGTCCCGCGCCAGGGGCCGTACGGAGCGAGCACATCGGAAGCAGCCGTCCGGACGTTCCTCGACGCGGCTGCGGCCGACGACTATCCGCGCATGTGGGCCGTATTCGGGACGGCCGACGGCCCGGCTGTGGAGAGATTCGGTGTCGCCGAAATTGAGGCCCGAATGATCGTGCTGGCCCAGTTGCTGCGGAACAGCAGCTACGACATGCGGGTCGCAAACTTCGCGACACACGGTCCGGACCGCGTTCGATACGAGGTTCGACTTGAAGGCACGCGCAAAGGTTCGGTGATGGTCCCGGTTCTGACCGTGCCCGACAGGAGTGACCGGTGGTTCGTCGAGCAGCTCGACCTGGACCCGTTGACGAGCGGGTCGTTCTAAGCCGATCGCTCCGCAAGCTCGATAAGCACGCCGGACGTGGA
>JAOTWC010000374.1 GCA_029863105.1 Gemmatimonadota bacterium
GCGCGAGGAGTTGGCTCGCCTCGTTCTAGAGGAACTCAAGGACCCGCGTGTTGCAGGAGTCACCTTCACCCGCGTGCAGACGAGCGTCGATCTGTCCCATGCTCGCATTTCGGTCAGCGCCCTTCCTGGCGACATCCCGGTCGAGGAGGCGATTGAAGGGCTGGAACGTGCTTCGGGGTTCATCCGACGCCGGCTGAGTCGTGAACTTCGTTTCCGAAAGGCCCCCGAACTCCACTTCGTTCCCGACTACACGCTGGAACACGCCCGCCGGATTGATGAGCTGCTGGATGAGGCGTTCGGCCGGGACGGGGATACGGACGATTGACTCCGACCGGACTGTTGCTGATCGACAAGCCTGAAGGCCCGTCTTCGCACGATGTCATAGCCGTGATCCGGCGGGAATTGGGACTGAGACGGGCCGGTCACACGGGAACTCTGGATCCTTTTGCGTCAGGCCTGCTGCTGGTTTGCGTCGGGTGGGCTACCCGGCTCGTGGAATACTTTCACGTGCTGCCGAAAGTCTATGAAGCCGCAATACTGCTAGGGGAACGTCGAGACACGGACGATCGCACGGGAGTCGTCGTCGCGAGGTCCGACGCGTGGCGCTCGATCGACCGTGATAGGTTCGCGTCTGCGCTGGCCGAGTTCGACGGAGTTTCGGAGCAACGACCTCCAGACTACTCGGCGCGGAAGGTTGGTGGACTCCGTGCGTACCGGGCGGCCAGGGCGGGTGCTCCCCTCCAGCTCGAACCGAGCACGATCGCGGTTTCCGACATGTGCCTTCTGAGCTGGGATCCTCCCCGCGCGCGAATTGCCCTGACCGTCTCGACAGGAACCTACATCCGGGCGATCGCCCGTGATCTCGGCGAACGCCTCGCCTGCCACGCGCACCTCGAGGCTCTGAGGCGTATCCGGATCGGCACGTTCGACGTGTGCGACGCCAGTTCGGGCGCCGACCTCGCCGAAGCCGCAGCAGGCATCGTCACCCCGTTGGATGCCGTCAGCTGGTTGCAGAGGCGCGAGTTGGACCCGGAAGAACTGGCCTCCGTTCTGGTAGGACGACCGATACGCGTCGGCGCCCCGTCTCAGCCGCCGCGGCCGGTAGCCACGCTCGACACGGCGTCGCTACCCACGGCGCTTCATGCGGACGGTCAACTCGTCGCAATCGGAATGGCGGACGGGGAATGGCTCAAACCGAGCAAGGTGTTTCATGCCGCCTGAGTCACGCGGTCGCATCGCTCGGAGCGGTCTCCCAACGGATGTAGGCGGCACCGTCGTCACGGTGGGAACGTTTGACGGCGTACACCGCGGCCATCAGGCCGTGTTGGAGGAGATCGAGGTGCGGGCGGAGAGGCGGAATCTGTTCAGCGTTCTGGTGACGTTCGACCGGCACCCGCTGACCGTCGTCCGGCCGGAAGACTCGCCGGAGCTGCTCACGACGCCTGACGAGAAGAAGGCGATCCTGGCGCAGACCGGTCTCGACTACGTTGCCTTTCTTCCGTTCACAAAGACGCTGTCTCGTTACACCCCGCAGCAGTTCATTCGCCTCGTTCTACTGGAGCGGTTTCGCGTGGCGGAGCTGGTGATCGGGTGGGACCACGGGTTTGGCCGTTCCCGGTCCGGATCGATCGAGACGGCTCGGCGGTTGGGCAAGGAGTTGGGCTTCGCGGTGGACGTCGTGCCTGCCGTCATATCCGGGAAGCGAAGTGTGTCTTCCACATCGATCCGGGCTTGTCTGGCAAACGGAGATGTGCAGGATGCCTGGCGACAACTCGGCAGGCCGTATTCGTTTCGGGGCCCGGTCATTCATGGGTTCGGACGGGGAAGGGACCTCGGCTTCCCGACCGCGAACATTCGAGCGCCAGGCGGCCGGAAGCTTCTTCCGAAAGCCGGTATCTATGCGGTGCGAGCCTCCCTGCGGAACGAAATCAGGGAAGGCCTTCTGCACCTGGGCCCCCGCCCGACATTCGTTGGTTCTCCGCCGTCGATCGAGCTGTACCTGTTGGATTTCGACCGCGACGTCTACGGAGAAGACGTGCAGGTCGATTTCCTGACCCGCCTGCGTGACGTCGAGCCGTTCGCGTCGACCGCCGAACTGATCTCGCAGATGCAGCGCGACCGTGAACGGGCTCTCGAGTACTTTGCCGCACAGGGTTTACAGGATTGATTCCCAATGCTATTATTCTGGCTTAGATAAGCAGCGGATAACAGAGACGCCGGGCAATGAGATCCCCGGTTGTGAGGAGATCGTCGGTCCATGAAGTTGGCAACAGAACAGAAGAAACAGATCGTTGAGAAGTTTGGCGGGCA
>JAOTWC010000038.1 GCA_029863105.1 Gemmatimonadota bacterium
GACGAGCCAAGGACGTATCCCTGGGGAGAGGACCCTCCCTCGCTGCAGCGGGCCAACCTGGACCAACTCGCGTTCGGGCCGGCCCCGATCGGGTCGTTCCCCGAGGGTCGATCGGCCGCGGGTTGCGAGCATCTCGTCGGCGATGTCTGGGAGTGGACGGCATCCGAGTTTGGCGGATACCCGGGCTTCAAAGCGTTTCCCTATCGTGAGTACTCCGAGGTATTCTTCGGGCCGGATTATCGAGTCCTGCGAGGCAGCTCGTGGGCGACGCGGCCCGAAGTCAGCCGTAACTCGTTCCGCAACTGGGACTATCCGGTACGCCGGCAGATCTTTGCCGGATTGAGGTTGGCACGCGATGTCCGATGAGGCGAACACGGAGAACCATGATGCGCGGATCGTAATCCGCAATCTGTTGCATCTGGAAGGGAGCCCGTACGAACTGGCTGAGGACGCCAGGCGTGGGCTGACCAGCTCTCCGAAGTGGATGCCGCCGAAGTACTTTTACGATGCGCGAGGCTCCGAGCTGTTCGAGCGCATCACCGCACAGCCGGAGTACTACCAGACGTCCACCGAGCTCGAGATCCTGCAGCGAATCGCGCCTCTCATCGTCGATCGGGTCCGTCCCACGGCGCTGATCGAGTTCGGAAGCGGCAGCGCTTCGAAGACCAGAGTCCTGCTTGACGAAATGCGGCGGGCTGGACAACTGGGGGCATATGGGATGCTCGACGTCAGCGAAGCCGCGTCCCGGGCCGCCGCGGTTGCGCTCGTCGCAACCTATCCCCGGCTGGAAGTGGAATGCGTGATCGCCGACTTCGAACAGCCGCAGCCGTTGCCGTTTCCGGGCAGGCGCCGGCTTCTGGCCTTCCTCGGCTCGACAATCGGCAACTTCGAGGTGGAGGCAGCGCAGGCCTTCCTTCGGGGGCCGGCTGAGCGGATGCGTGATGACGACGCCTTCCTCATCGGGTTTGACCTGGTGAAGGACAGGGAGACCATCGAGAGGGCCTACAACGACGCCGCCGGCGTAACCGAGGCGTTCAACAGGAATCTGCTCATGGTACTCAACCGCGAACTCGGCGCAGATTTTGACCCCTCCGCGTTCGACCACAAGGCGTTCTACAACGAATCGGCCTCGCGCATCGAAATGCATCTCGTGGCGAAACGCGCACAGTCGGTCAGGGTGACCGACCTGGACATGACCGTGGAATTCGCTCCGGGGGAAACCCTGCGAACAGAGCTGAGTCACAAGTACACACGGCGGTCTGTCGAAGCTCTGCTCGAGGCCGGCAATCTCGCCCTGGACATGTGGGAGACCGACCCGGACCAGAAGTTCGCCCTGGGGCTGGCCCGCCGCAGGTAAGCCGCTTCAGGCTCGACCGGTTGTTTGCCTACAGCTGCTTCACTTCCTCCAGAATCTTCACGATCGAATCCGCCGCGTCACCAAAGTACATCATGGAGTTCCGCGCGTAGAACAACTCATTGTCGATTCCGGCAAAGCCCGGACTCAGACTGCGCTTCAGAACGACGCAGTGTTTCGCCCGGTCCACTTCCACGATCGGCATTCCCGCGATCGGGCTGTCGGGGTCGTCCCGCGCCGCCGGGTTCACGGTATCGTTGGCGCCGACGACCAGGCACGCATCCACCGATTGGATATCGGGATTCACATCTTCGATCTCATACAACTGGGTGTAGGGCACGTTCGCTTCTGCGAGCAGCACGTTCATGTGCCCCGGCATCCGACCGGCAACAGGATGGATCGCGTAGCGAACCTCCACGCCCCGTGCTTCCAGCTGGTCGGCCAGTTCGCGCAGTTTGTGCTGCGCCTGCGCGACCGCCAGGCCATAGCCCGGGACGATGACAACGCGCGTGGCGTACGCAAGCAACATCGCCACGTCTTCGGCCTGAACCGAGTTCACATCCGCCTTCGTCCGCTTTTCGCCGGATTCGGTCCCGGCCTTGGGAGCCTGGCCGAACGCCCCGAAGATGACGTTCGCCAGCGAGCGGTTCATCGCCTTGCACATGATCCGGGTCAGGATCAGGCCCGACGCGCCGACCAATGCTCCGCTGATGATCAGCACATTGTTGTTGAGCGCGAAGCCTGCGGCCGCCGCCGCGAGTCCTGAGTAGGAGTTCAGCAGTGAAACGACCACCGGCATGTCGGCGCCGCCGATCGGAATGACCAGCAACACCCCCAGCAGCAAGGCCCCCACCCACAGCCCGTAGTAGACCAGATCGAGCGGCACTCCAGAACCTGCACCGGAGTCCGGAGCAACGACGAGCAACACCATGGCGGCCACGATGGCGAGAAAGATCAGCCCGTTTACTACCTGTTGCATCGGGTAGGTAACGGGTCTTTCCGTGACGATTCCCTGGAGCTTTCCGAACGCCACGAGACTTCCTGAGAACGTGACGGCCCCGATCAGCGTCCCTGCCATGACGGCGACGGCTGCATCGAGCGACGGTGTCGGGGCAGTGCCCAACTGAAAGCGGAGGAACTCGGCCGCCGCCACCAGGCCCGACGCGAGCCCTCCGAAACCGTTGAACACGGCGACCATCTGGGGCATCTCGGTCATCTTGACCAACCGGGCCATCACCGTGCCGATCAGAGCCCCGATGATCACCCCGGCGATGATCCACTCGTAGGACAAAATGCTCTCGTCGAGCAACGTCGCGGCAATCGCGATCAGCATCGCAAATGCCGCGAGCCTGTTGCCAGCCCGTGCCGTTGCGGGAGAACTCAGTCGTTTCAGCCCGAGGATGAACAGCACCGCGGACAGCAGATACGCCAATTGGATTGTCAGTTCGATCGTGCCCATGCGTCAGTTCGCCTCGCCGTCGCGTCGGAACATCCGGAGCATCCGGTCGGTGACCAGGAATCCCCCGATGACGTTGATCGTTGCTGCGATGACGGCAACGGTTCCGATGATGCTGAACAGGATCCCCTCGCCCAGTCCGGCGATGACCAGCGCTCCCACGATGCTGATCCCGGAAATCGCGTTCGAGCCCGACATCAGGGGAGTGTGCAGCGTCGGCGGCACTTTCGTGATCACCTCGAAGCCTGTAAACATCGCCAGCACAAATACATAAATGCTGACCAGGATGGTCCCGCTCATGCCTCGAACCTCACTTTTCCGCCGTGGGTGACTACGCTGGCATCCAGAATGGGATCGTTGAGATCGATCTCCAGGATCCCATCCTCGTTCGACGCGTGTTCGATCAGCGCCGCCAGAATTCGACCGTACATTTCGCTGCCGGGAACGGGCAGGGACGACGCCAGATCCAGCGGACCCATGATCGACACGCCGTGGCGCCGCACGGTCTCTCCGGCGACGGTGAGTTCGCAGTTTCCGCCGGCCTCGGCCGCGAAGTCCACGATAACCGAGCCCGGGCGCATCCGGCGCACCATGTCCTCGGTGATCAGTCGAGGCGCGGGCCTTCCCGGGACCAGGGCGGTCGTGATGACCAGATCGGATTTGGCGATGTGGTCGGAAAGGAGCTGACGCTCGCGCTCCGCCTCCGACTCCGAGACTTCCTCGGCGTATCCGCCTTCCGTCTCGCGGCCTTCATCCGCCTCGTTCCATTCGACGAACTTTGCGCCGAGGCTTTCTACCTGCTCCTTGACGACCGGACGAATGTCGAACGCCTCGACCACGGCTCCCAGACGGCGGGCCGTGGCGATCGCCTGAAGCCCGGCAACCCCTGCGCCGAGAATGAACACGCGTGCCGGGGCAATCGTGCCCGCCGCCGTCGTCAGCATGGGGAAGAACTTGCCGAGCTCCTCGGCTCCGCGAATCACTCCGGCGTAGCCGGCAATCGTGCTGAATGCGGACAGCGCATCCATGCGCTGCGCCTTGGTGGTACGCGGAATGAGTTCCAGGGCGACGGACGTGACCCCCTGCGCGGCGAGACGGTCCAGAGCGGCCGAGTTGGCGTATGGCTGAAGCATCGCCACGCAAAGCGTGCCCGACGGCATCGCGGCAATTTCGTCGAACCCGTCATCCCGCACTTGCGGTACGTTGATTTTGCCGACGAAATCGGCGGCCTGAAAGAGGGCGCCAGGATCGGCGATGATCTCCGCCCCGGCCTCCCGATACTCCTCGTCGGTGAAGGACGCGGCCAGACCGGCACCTGTCTCGACGGCGACAGCGACCCCGCCCGACACGAGACGTTTCACGCTTCCGGGCGCCATGGCCACACGCCGTTCGCCGGGCGCGGTCTCCCTGGGTACCACGATACGCATGCTATTCCTCGCTACGATTATCGTCTGATTTCTTGACACGGCCGGAGGCGTCGGTAGCTTTGACGCGAGCCGGGTGCCGCCAACGGTACCGCGGGACGAGGCATTCCGACAGGTCCATCCCCGGCGGCGATATCCGGCCGTCCGCCAAGGCCCGCGGCCAGCGACCATCACGCACTCGGTGAGGTTCCCATGCAGGTGTCACGCACAGTTTGGATGCTTGTTCTGATCGCGAGCGCGGTCGGTGCCGAAACCGCCAGCGGCCAGGCCAGTTCTGCAGAGCAGATCAGCGGCGCCCTGCTGGCGGCGCCGGAAACGTTGCGCGACGGCGCGACCGTGCTCGGGTACGGCGGCGAGCCCCGTGCCGGAGATCCGCTGACTGTCCTGCGAACCGGTTCGAACGACTTGATCTGCCTGGCTGACGACCCGCAGCGCGAGGGGTTTCACGTGGCCTGCTATCACGCGAGCCTCGATGAGTACATGCTGATAGGTCGACGGATCAGCGCCGATGGCGGAGACCGGGCGGCTGTCCTGGCGGCCCGATTCGCTGCGCTGGAGGAAGGCCGGATTCGGGCCCCGGCCGCCGCGTTGTGGTCGCTGACCGCGGCCGCCGACGTCGATCCGGCGAACGGCCCCCCGGACGGCGCTCGCCGGCTGGCGGTCGTCTACGTACCCCATGCCGAAGCCGGGAGCACGGGACTGCCGACCCGGCCCGATGGCGACAGTCCATGGCTCATGATGCCCGGAACGCCGTGGGCGCACATAATGATCCCACGATGACGGACCCATGCCTCAACTGAGTCGCCATCAGATAGGTGCCACGTTGCTGGGCGCGCTTCGCCAGCAGGGCCTGGGAGTTCGCGACCTGTTCGAAGGCAGGCAGGAGCCCGTGTCCTGGTTCTTTCGGTGCCTCGCCTACGATCAATCCGAGCTCGACATCATGGAATCCGGGGCCATCGACGCGCTGCACGCGCCTTCGGCCCTCCTCGAACTCACGCTCGACGAGGTGGCTCTCGCCGGGGCCGGCATCGGTCCGGAGGGACTGGCGTCCTATCTGACGGGGGACCGGATTCCCGATGTCGACGAGTTGTTTCCCGAGAATTCCGAGGCGTCTGCGGGTCCGATCGTCGCGTTCCACCCCGACGTCATGCTTGGCTATCTAAGCGCGGACGTGGCGCCGCCCTCGCTGTGGTTGGATCGCCGGACGGCGGACGCCGCCGGAAACGAGCGGCTGGCGCGAGGGCTCGCGCGGATGGCTCAGCACACCGGGGGCGAGGCGAACACCGTTGAGGTGCACATCGAAGGCGCGCTCGACGCGTCCGAGGAGGGTTGGGCGGACGAGGCGGCCAACGTTCGGCCGGCGGGAGTGTCGGTTCACTTCAGTTTCGAAATCCCGCTCGCAGGGGCGAACGAACGTGAGCTCGGCCGCGTGTTCCTGGCCGGAGCGAGGACCGCAGCCCGGGCGATCGAGGAAATGCGCCGCGTGTTCGAACGCACTGCCTGACGGGCTTTACTGCGGAACGGGAATTCCCCTCGCTGCCAGCAGGCTGTCCACCGCCGCCCGAAACTGTACCGCCGGCACCGCTCCGCGGATGGCGATGCTGTCCCCGACGACGAAGAAGGGCGTGCTGGCAATCCCGGATCGCAGCGCCGCGTCATAGTCCGACACCTGCAGCGGCGCCGTGACATCGTTGCGGAGGCACTCGCGAAAGCTCGACTCCTCAATTCCTATTCCTACGGCGTACTGAACCAGCGTGGCATTCAAATCGCCGGCCGCCATCCATTCGTCCTGCCGTTCGAACAACGCATCGTGCATTTCCCAGAATTTGCCTGCCGCACCTGCACAGAAGGCGCTCTCGATCGCCGGCCACGCTCTCGGGTGCCGGCTGTTGGGAAACGAAATCCACAGATACCGGGCAATGCCGCTCTGCACATACAGGCTGTCGACAACCCGGTAGGTGTCGTGGTAGAACTGTGCGCAGAACGGGCATTCGAAGTCGGAGATCTCCACGATCCGGATCGGAGCGTTTTCGGCTCCGCGTGAGCGCGATCGGTCCGCCGCTTCCAGCACGGCGGTCTGGTCGGACGGGACGACGGCCGGCTGCTGGGCAGCTGCAGGCTGAGCCGTGAGCGAGACGAACGCCAAGCACGAGGAAGCCGCTCCACGGAACAGGGATCGCGTTGCCACGACCTGTCGGGTGTCTCTCAATCGGCTCATGCGTGATGCCTGTTCGTAAGTTTGGTGGGAGTGGCTTGCCCCGGTCCATACCCGGAGGGCCGACAAGCTGCCGAGCTGGCCTTCCGCGGCGCAAGCGCGGGATCAGGCGCCGGGCTGCGCTCGGCCGTCATTCCACCGCCAGCCAGGCGGAATGAGCTGATCCAGAGCACAAATCTTTACTCAGCTCAAGCAGGGTGTTGCAGTGCTCGTTCCACAGACTCCCACGCCGACTCGACATGCTCACGCTGCGTGTGAACGCTGCCGATCGTCAGGCGGATCGTGAACCGGCCGTCGAGTTCGGCGTGCGACAGAAATATGCTGCCTTCCCGGTTCACCGCCGACAGTAGACGGTGGTTCCAGTCTCCCTCCGTGAAACCAGCCGGCGGAATCGCGCGGAAGCATACGGTGCTGAACAGAACAGGCGCGGCGATCTCGAGTCGTGGATCCGCAGCGACCCTGGCCGCAAACTCCCGTGCCAGCTCGCAGTGTCGGCGAAGCATCGCACGCAGGCCATTCGTACCGTACCACCGGAACACGAACCACAACTTGAGGGCCCGGAATCTCCGCCCGAGGGCGATTCCGACATCCATCAAATTGTGCTCGGTCGTGTCGGAAGCCAGGTACTCCGGAGTGAGCGCCAGAGAAGCTCGAAACTCTTCCAGGTTCCGTCCCAGCAGAACACTGCAATCGATGGGTACCGACATCCACTTGTGTGGGTTGAGGACAATCGAGTCCGCGCGCTGCCAGCCGTCGAACAGCGGTTGCAGCTCCGGGAGCGAGGCCGCGGGACCCGCGTAGGCGGCGTCCACGTGGAGCCAGACACCGTGCGCGGCGCACACGTCGGCGATTTCCGCGACCGGATCGCAGCTCGTGCATGACGTCGTCCCGAGGGTCGCGCACACCATCACTGGATGTCTGCCGGCGCCGCGATCCGCTGCCAACGCTGCATCCAGGGCGTCGGCGCGCATGGCGTAGCGCTCATCCACATCCACGTGCCGCACGTTCGCGTGACCCAGACCCGCTGCGATGGCCGCCTTGTCCAGCGACATGTGAGCGAGCCGTGACCCGTAGACGGTGCATTGGCCGAGCTCCGATCGCCCCGCGAGACCGAGCTCACGCACGTCCGGGACGGCCCGTCCGCGTGCGGCGACGAGTGCGACGAACGTGCTCGTCGAGGCAGTGTCCTGGATGACGCCCTGGAAGAGGTCCGGCAGCCCGACGAAATCACGCACCCAGTCCACCATGCGGGACTCGAGCTCCGTCGCCGCCGGGGACGTCCGCCACAGCATTGCGTTGACGTTCAGGGCGGCCGTGACGAATTCAGCGAGGATTCCGGGATCAGACGCCGAACTCGCGAAATAGGCCATGAAACCGGGGTGGTTCCAGTGTGTGAGGCCGGGTACGATCGTGGTGTCCAGATCCGAGAGAATCCTCGCAAAGTTCTCCGGCGATTCGGGCGCCACGGGCGGAATGGCCGCCTCCACGTCGCCCGGCTGGACGCGGGACAGCACGGGCAACTCATGCAGGCACGACCTGTAGGCCTCAATCCACTCGGTCAGCTGGTGAGCCGACGAATGAAAATCGGGCTGGTCGGACGGCCCCACGGCCTGTCCTGACGCTCGCATGCGACGCTCCTCCACAGGGTGATTCCCCGGCGCAACTTCGGGCCGGCGCGCCGGCCGGGCCATAGGTTCGCCACGATGACCAGGAAACCGGACACCGAAATGAACCGCCTGCTCGGAAGTTGCCGCGGGGCCGTGGCGGAAGAGATCGACGCCGTGAGGGCAGATCTCGATCGCCGTGGGCTGGCCGCTCCGGTCACCGGGTCTGACGGCGTCAGGGTACGCGGCACCGGGTCCGCCCGCCTGTACGACTGGACCCTGCCGGCCGGCACGTTCGGCATTCGGGTCGACGATGCCGTGTCCATCGATACGGAATCGGGGTCCGGGTTCGGATTCGTGGTTCGGTTCGACGGCGTCCGCAACAGCCTGCGCATAGCCACGGACGCCTCCCTCGGCGCGCACCCCGGCTTGGGCCAATTGACGTTCGACCCGTCCTGGCTCCTCGAAGCACTCGACTCCCGGCTGGCTCACATCGAACAGAGCCCCGACAAGTTTCATGTCGCAACCGCGCTGAAGCTGTTCGGCAAGACATTTCCGGGTGTCGGCGAGCGGGCACCCGAGTCGAGCGATCCATCCGAGCTGAACGATTCGCAGGTGGCGGCGTACCGGCGGGTACTGGGCAGCGAGGTCCAGTTCGTCTGGGGACCGCCGGGAACTGGCAAGACGCGTGTACTGGGTCACACCGGTGCTGCACTCGCGCAAGAAGGTAAAGTACTCATCGTGGCCCCTACAAACGCTGCCGTGGACGAAGCGGCGGCGCGAGTGGTGGACGCACTCGGACCAGGTGCCATCGAGGCGAATCGGCTGCTGCGGTTCGGAGCGGGACTGGTTCCCGGTTCCGATCCGAGGTTGGGCGTCGATGCCGCCGTTACGCGAGCAGAAAACCTGCGACCGGGCGGATTGTCGCGGGCCATCCGGGAACTGTCAGACCGCCTCGGCCTGAAACCTGGTGCGGACGGTGAGGACCTGGCGATCGCCGCGGCACGCGTGCAGGCGGCAGCGAGGAGCACGGGAGACGCTGGCAACGCGGCGCTGGCCGGGCGCGTATCAGCGGCGTATCAGGCGGCCGCGCGCCGGGTTCTGGAATCAGCTGACATCGTGCTCACGACGCTGGCGAGGCTGGCGGTGCGCGACGAACTGGCGACGCTTCGCTTCGAAACGCTGCTGATCGACGAGGCGAGCGCCGTCACGCTGCCGTACACGCTGTTCGCCGCCTGCCTGGTCAGTTCGCGAGTCGCCGTATTCGGGGACTTCCAGCAGCTGCCGGCGGTCGTGCAGTCGGAGGGGGATCTCTCCCGCGAGTGGATGCGCCGGGACATCTTTCGTGCGTCCGGCGTCCTGGATTCGACGGATGGCCTGCCGTCACCCCGCGATCGACTCTGCTCGATGCTGGACCAGCAGTACCGGATGCGTCCCGCGATCCGCGGACTCATCGGGGATTTGTTCTACGGCGGCCGATTGAGAGACGCCGTGACGGATACGCCCAGATCGGGAGAACTTGTCCTCATCGACACGGCGAGTCTCGATCCGCAGGTCACCAGGACGGAGCGGTCGCGGCGCAACGATCAACACATCGAGGCACTCCTCCAGGTGCTCGAGTTGTTGGGTCGACGTGGGTTCCGTGATGTCGCCGTGGTCGCGCCGTACCGCATCCAGGTGCGCGAACTGCGGAAGCTGGCCAGGTCACGCCTTGGACGGGCGGCGCCGACTGATCTGGAGATCGCGACGATTCACCGTTTCCAGGGCCGCGAGAAGCGCGTCGTAGTGTTCGACACCGTGGACGCGCCACCGGTGGCGAGCTGGTTCCTCGACGAACGGCGAAACCCGGACTTCCCGCGAATGCTGAATGTGGCACTCTCCCGCAGCCAGGACCTGCTGATCGTACTGGCAACGGTGGAGGGCCTGCGACGGACCTTGCCCGGGGACGCGCTACTGAACCGAGTCGTGAACCGCGTGATCGATACCGGGATCGTGGTCGACGGGAGCCGCATCGCCGACCTTCACCACGTGCTCGAAAGACGCCCCGAAATCTAGGTGTTTTTGTTCCGGCGAAACCATGTATCGAGCGCCTATCCTGATCGAATTTTCTAAAAAATACCAATTACCGCTCGCTTCCGCTTGACTACAAAAAATAATGTTTTATTATCATCCCGTGCTGCGGAGGAGG
>JAOTWC010000375.1 GCA_029863105.1 Gemmatimonadota bacterium
AGTCACGGCCGTATCCACCGCCGTGCGCAGCACGAACGGCCCGACGCCACGACGGCGAACGAACGTCGTCCCCGCCCCGTAGGTCCAGCCCTTGTCTTCGCGCAAATTCAGATTTATCCGGGAGTTGAACAGGCCCCCGAGAATGGCGTTCATCACCAACGCAGGGATCTCGCCGTCCTCCCCGCGGGCCAGGCCGAGGCCCGCCAGCCTGAGCTCGGTCTGGCGGCTGGATGGCCGGTCGATGAGCAGCACATCGCCCGACCGAGCCGGACGCCCCGGACTGGGCGGCGCGGCGGAACTCATGCCACCGTTCTCTTTCCACTCGCCGAACTGCTCCTCGACTCGCTCGAACACGGACTTCGGGTCGACATCCCCGCATATCACCAGCGTGGCCGCGGACGGACTCACCCGGTGCTCCCAGAACGCCGCCAGCGCGGCGGTGTCGAGCGGCGAAATCGACTCCCGACTACCCAGCAGCGGGACGCCGTACGGGTGCGTGGTGCCGAACACCGCTTCCGCCAACCGGTCCGATGCGACTTCCGCCGGTTCGTCGGCGCGGCGGAGGATTCGATCGAGCCGCTGGCCCCGGACGCGTTGCACTTCCTGCGTGTCGAAATCCGGATCCAGGGTGACCGCCGCCAGGAATTCCAGTGCGGGGACAAACTGGTCCGTCAATGTGTGCATGCTGAGCACGGCGTCGTCGTAGGTGACGCGGCTCTGGAAAGAGGCGCCCATCGCATCCAGCCATTCCGCCATCTCGATCGCGGAGCGGCCTCCCGCCCCTTCCACGAGCAATTCACCCGCCAGGCTGGCCAGCCCGGGCGCTTCCGGCGGCACGATGCCTGCGCCCGCGTCAAGCACCAGCCGGATCGCCACGTCCGGCGTTCCCCGTCTCGTCGCCACGTCGATTCGCAGACCGTTCGCCAGCCGCCGCGTCGACCACAATGGAAGTTCGAGCCGGGGATCAGGACCCGCTTCCGGAGGAGATGTCCGGTCCGGGGACAGCCTCAAGGCTCGGCCCTGGGTACGACATGGACCGCAGTGTCCTGTCCCGGGGCCAGCACGTTCTCGGCCGCGGATTCGACGGCGGCGTCCGCGAGATTGGCGTACCCATCGACCACGGTGTTCACGTAGGAGGGGTCGTCGCGAAACACGGCGGCGTGTGCGATCAGGTCGGCGCGGCGCCCCACGGACTCGAGCCGCTGAACAAGCTGGCGTCGCGCTCGGTTCCGGGCGCCAGCCAGCTCGCGGACCGTGGCCCCGCCTGACCTGAACTCGTGCAGCACGTCGCGAATCGCGCCTTCGAGGGATTCCGCGTCCACGCCCGGCCGAGCCGTTGCCACGACCCAGAACATCCCGACGGTTTCGGTCGGCCACACGTAGGCGCTCACGTCCGCCGCGACCTGCTGGTCGTAAACGAGTGAGCGGTACAGGCGGGAACTGCGACCCTCCGCGAGGAGCGACGCCAGAACATCGGCCGCCTCGAACCCCGCCTCCGTGAACGAGGGTGCCGGAAAGGCAAGATATACGCGAGGGACGGACACATCGTCGCCGATCACCGTACGCGTCGCACCGGGCCGCGTCGTGGGGATGACAGGAGACGCGGGCGGATGTTCGCCGGCAAGTTCCCCGAACCAGTGGCGGACTCTCCCAACCGCCTCCTCGACTCCCACCGCACCGGCGACAACGAGGGTGGCGTTGGCCGGGCCGTAGTACATCCGGAAGAACGACCGCACGTCGTCCAGGCTTGCCCGGTCCAGATCCTCCATGTAGCCGATCGTGGGGTGCCGATAGGGATGGCCCTCGGGAAACGCCTCCCGAAGGACGGTCTCCACGGCCAGGCCATACGGACGGTTTTCGTAGGACTGACGGCGCTCGTTCTTCACCACGTCACGCTGATTCTCCAGCTTGGCCTGAGAGATCGCCGGGAGAAAGAACCCCATCCGGTCGGACTCGAGCCACAGAGCGAGGTCCAATCGGTTACTGGGAAGTGTTTCGAAGTAGTTCGTCCGATCGAACCACGTGGTACCGTTCAGGGTGCCGCCGGCGTCCTGAACCAGACGAAGGTGAGATGTCCCGTCCACGTGCTGGGAGCCTTGAAACAGAAGATGCTCAAACAGGTGGGCGAAGCCTGTCATTCCGGCGCGTTCGTTCTTCGACCCCACGTGGTACATCACGTGCACGGCAACCAGAGGAGATGACGGATCCGGCTGCACGATCAGCCGCAGCCCGTTTTCCAGCCGGATGTCCGACAGCGGGAAACGCGTCACTTTTCTCCCTTGAACCGCAGGTCCGTCA
>JAOTWC010000376.1 GCA_029863105.1 Gemmatimonadota bacterium
TCGAGCGTCGACCGCAGTTCCCCCAGCACACCGTCCGAGAAGCCGGTGCCGACCCGTCCGGCGTAGCGCAGCGTGCCGTCGTCGTAACCCGCCAGGTGCAGCGCTCCCAGCCCGGCCCGAGACCCTTTCGGCGCCGTGTAACCGACGATCAGAAAGTCGGCGGTACGCTCGGCACGGACCTTCCGCCAATGATCGGATCTGCCCTTCCGATACGGGCTGCTGCGGCGCTTGCCAATGACGCCCTCCAGTCCCATCTCGGCCACATTGGTGAACAGCTCCGCGCCCCGCTCGAGAAAGTGATCGACATACCGCAGCGGCCCCGCGGGTGGCAGGAAAGATCTGAGTACCTGCTTGCGCGTCTCGAGCGGGAGTGGCCGCAGGTCAAACCCGCACAGCCCGAGGAGATCGAACACGTAGAACGTCGCCGGCTGTCTCAGGGAGGCCCACTTGACGTCCATCGGTCGCCGGAGGCGCGCCCGCTTCTGCAGCCGCTGAAAACTGGGTCGACCCGCCGAATCGTGGATGACGACTTCGCCGTCAAGAACACAATCCGACACAGGCAAGGCCCGCAGGGCCCGGATGATCTCGGGAAACGACCGTGAAGCGTCGTTCGAGTTACGCGTGAGAAGCCGGGCGGCCGGGCCGTGCCTCGAACCGAGCATTCGGTACCCGTCGAGCTTCAACTCGAACAGCCACTCCGGGTCGTCGAAGGGCTGGTCGACAGATCGGGCCAGCATCAGTCCGACCCGTTCGGCCCGGACGGTTCTCCGCGGAGCGTCGGTCGCTTCCAGCATCTCGACGACGGCGGCTGTGCGGTCCACGCCGCTGCCGAGCTCGTCGACGGTCAGCCCGCTGAGTATCGACTCCTGTGGCAGGCGGGCGTCGGCATCGCCTGCCTCGGCCCGCTCGGCGCGCGTCATGTGGCGTGTCTCACGAATCAGCAGCCACTCCGTCTCGGCTCGCTTGATCTTCACTAGTGTCCAGACCCCGCGCAGCTTATGTCCCCGCAGCTCAAACAGCAGTTTCCCGTCCGCCAACCCCTTCACCGGATCTTCCAACGCCACCCAGGTGCCACGATCCCAGATGATCATCGCTCCGGCTCCGTAATTTCCCGCGGGAATGATGTCTTCGAAGTCGACGTACTCGACCGGGTGATCTTCGACGTGAACTGCCAACCGTTTCTCGGCAGGATCCAGCGAGGGACCCTTCGGGATCGCCCACGATACGAGAGTGCCGCCGAGTTCCAGCCGGAGGTCGTAGTGCCGTCTGGACGCCGCGTGCAGGTGGACTACGAACAAGCCGCCGGATCGTTCGGAGTCGTCTACCGTGCTCCGGCCTGGCTCGGAAACGGCCGGCTCGGGCGTGGCGCCCGGCCGTCGCTTGGCTCGGTATTTCTCGAGGCGATCCGACTCGTTCATTCCACTCCCGGGATAGAGGCCGGCAGGCGTACGCGAACTCCGGGACGTTACGTCCGGTGGGCCCCGGCCGCGAGCTTCCGGAGGCCGCATTCACCAGGGACGGCCGAGCTGTTTTGCCGCACCATGACGAGCTTGTAGGTTTCCCGTGCTGGCGGCCTGGGCCCCGTTTGCGGCGCCCCGGCTCTAACACCCGGAGGAGACCAGATATGAGCGCGCGACCCATGGGCTCTGCCACCATTTCGTTCGGCCTGGTATCGGTCCCGGTGAAGCTGTACTCGACCGCGGACACTTCTGACAAGGTCAGCTTCAACTGGATTTCGCCGTCGTCAGGGACGCGCGTGCGGCAGAAGTACTGGGACGCGAAGGAGGAACGTCTTGTCGAGCGGGACGAGCTGGTCAAGGGATATGAGTTCGCCAAGGACCAGTTCGTGGTGTTCAGCCCGGACGAATTGAAGGTGCTCGAGGCGCAGGCGACCAACAGCATAGACGTCATCGAGTTCATTCCATTCGAGGCCGTCGAGCGTCTATGGCTGAGCAAGGCATACTTCCTGGGTCCGGATAAGGGTGGGGACCGGGCATATTGTCTGCTGAGTGCCGCGCTGCGGAAGACGGGCCGGGCCGCGCTCGGCAGATATGCGGCGCGCGGCAAGGAATATATCGTGCTCGTCAGACCGCTTGGCGACGGCTTGCTCCTCGAGCAACTCTACTATCCGAACGAGTTGCGGTCGTTTGACGAGGTCCCGATAGGTGACGTCGAGGTGAAGAAGGCCGAACTCGATCTGGCCGTGCAACTGATCGAACAGGCGTCGGTGGACGAGTTCAAGCCGACGCAGTTTGAAGATTCCGTGGCATCGAGGGTCATGGCGTTGATCGA
>JAOTWC010000378.1 GCA_029863105.1 Gemmatimonadota bacterium
CGCTCGGGTGGGAACAGGGGCAACAAGGGAGAGGATGCGGCGCTCGCCGTGCTGGAGATGTGTGCACTGGCGGAGGATCTTCGGGGCGCGTCTTGAACCCCCGATCGCGAGCGAGGGGATGGGCCCTCCAGATGCTCTATATGTGGGAGCAGGGATCGACGGACGAAAGTCTGCTCCTCGTCGCGCGTCGGGCGATGGCCACAAGGCGCGTTTCTGACCGTTACAAGGACTACCTGGCCACGCTGCTGGCCATTCTGTCGGAATCGCTGCCCGAAATCGATGCTACCCTGAGACGCCACCTGTCGAATTGGCGTCTCGAGCGCCTGAGTGCAATCGATAGAGGAATCCTGCGGATTGGGGCGGCGGAACTCCTCTTCCGGGCGGACGTGCCGTCCGCCGTCGCGATTCACGAGGCGATCCAGCTCGCCCAGCGCTACGGAAGCTCGGACAGCGGGAGATTCGTCAACGGGGTCCTGGATGCGGTGGCGAAACACGTGCGGAGCCCGGATGAGGGGTGAGAACCGCAGGCTGAATATCCTGGTCGTAAACTGGCAGGATGCCGCCAATCCGAACGCCGGCGGCGCAGAAATTCATCTGCATGAGATCTTCGGCCGGCTGGCCGCGTGGGGCCATACCGTCACACTCCTTGTATCGGGCTGGCCGGGCGGGCCGGAGCACGACGAGGCGGACGGAATGGAGATCACTCGCGTCGGATCGCGTTACACGTACCCTGTGCATGCGCGCAGGGCCTTTCGGCGCCTTGCACGTCGGCCGTTCGACGTGATCGTGGAGGATATCAACAAGATCCCGCTGTTCACGACACGCTGGTCGGAGACACCCGTAGTCGCTCTCGTACCGCACTTATTCGGATCGACGGCGTTCCAGCAGGAGTCGGTTCCGATAGCGACGGCCGTCTGGCTGGCCGAGCGACTGATGCCGAAACTGTACAGGGATGTGCCATTCGAAGTGATTTCCGAGAGCACGGCGGACGACCTCGTCCGCCGAGGCTTCAGACGTGACCACATCACGGTGAGCTATCCGGGGATCGACCACGCCATCTGTACGCCCCACCCGGCGGGCCCCGGTGTCGGGCGGGCATCGGAGCCGGTGATCGCCTACGTCGGGCGGCTGCAGCGCTACAAGGGGCTGGAGTGCGTGCTTCGAGCCGTGGCCGTCCTGCACGGGGAAGGCAGGCCCGTGCGGTTCGTGATCGCAGGCAAGGGTGAAGACCGTGCGCGTCTCGAGCGGCTTACCGCCGAACTCGGGATTGAGGCCCTGGTAGACTTCCGGGGCTATATTTCAGAAGCCGCTAAGATCGAACTGCTGCGCAGTTCCTGGGCGAACGTGTATCCGTCGCCGAAGGAAGGATGGGGTATCACAAATATCGAAGCCGCCGCATGCGGGACTCCGAGCCTGGCCAGCGACGCTCCAGGACTCAGGGAATCGGTCATCGAGGGTGAGACAGGCTTCCTGATTCCTCACGGCGACATCGGGGCATGGGCGGAACGCCTCCGTCTGTTGTGTGAAAGTCCGGATCGGGTTGCGAAGATGGGGGAGCCGGCTATCCGGCATGCCGCCAGATTCACCTGGGACGAGACCGCTCGCCAGACCGAGGCCTTGTTACTCACGGCTGCCTGAATACCAGGGGGGATCATGCAGGTGATCATCTCAGCACGACACATAGACCTTCCGGAGGACGTGCGTGACCATATCGAATCGCAGTTTCAGCGACTGACGCGTTTCGAGCCTCGCGTCTCTCGTTCCGAAGTCACGCTCCGTGAGGAGGGCGCGGCCTGCGTCGTCGAAGCCGTCTTGAGTATTGACGGAGGTGCGCCGGTTCATGGAGCCGCCGAGGCAGAAGTGTTCCGCTCCGCCATCGATCGCCTTACGGACAAGCTTACCAAGCAACTCAAGAGGATCAGATCCCGGCGAACCGATCATCGAGGGCCGATTCCCGAAATCCGCCCGATGCCAGGTGAGGAAGACGCGTGAGCGGGCTCACCGTAGGTGACATTCTGGAGCGGAGGCAGGAACGGCTCCAGCTGGAACTCGTGCGGGGCTCAGGTGGAATCGACCGGGAAGTCCGGAGTCCCGACATATCGAGTCCGGGCCTGGTGCTTGCCGGGTTTACTGACCGCTTCCCGAGTGGCCGCCTGCAGGTTCTCGGGGAGACCGAAGTCTCGTATCTGGCATCCCTGGACAAGACCAGTCGCGTCGAGTCCATCAGGAGGTTCTTCGAGTTCGACCTCACGGCCGTCTTCGTGACCAAGGGCATGACCATTCCGTCCGA
>JAOTWC010000377.1 GCA_029863105.1 Gemmatimonadota bacterium
GACCGGTGCCGGAATTCCTCCCGGGCGAACACGTTGGAAATGTGGACTTCGACAAACGGGCGTTGCGAAGCCACCAGCGCGTCCCGCAGGGCGACGCCGGAATGCGTGAATCCGGCCGCGTTGACGACCCACCCGGCTACCGATCCGCTGTGCGTCTGTATCCAGTCCACGAGCACACCCTCGACATTGGACTGGAACGCCACGACCTCCGCCCCGCAGGCATGCGCCGCTTCCGCGATCCGCCGGTCAATTTCGGCCAGCGTCGCAGAACCGTACACCTCCGGCTCCCTGGTGCCCAGCGTGTTCAGGTTCGGACCGTGGAGCACTCCAATGCGCAGGCTCACTCGCCAAGACTCTGCAGCCAGGCGAGAAACACCTCGCTCCGACCGGAGGCGGCCGCAGGCTCGGTGGCGGCACCCGTGGGCGCCGTCGGCCTGTCCGACCGCGGGCGCGGATTCGGCGGAGTGGCCGGCGGGACCGGCGACGCCTTCTGGAGTTGGGTTTCGACCCGGCCCAGAGATGCTCGCAGCTCCTGGTCGTCCGGTCGATAGCTCAGCAGCTCGCGGTAGATGGCAGCGGACTCGTCGAACAGCCCCTGTCTTTCGTACAGTTCCGCCATCGTCCGCGTGAGTACGTCGCCATCATCGACCGAGCCGTCGTCGGCTGGGTCTTCGAACCACCACGCTCCCGCGGGGCCACGCGACTCGCTCTCGGCGTCCGGAGTCCACCATTCCTCCTCGGTCCGCGGCAGCGGCTCGATTCCCTGTCGCGGCGACGCGGCCTCCTTCCGGGCCTCGCCAGCGGCTTCCGGCGGACCGTCAGGCTGCTCCTCCGGGCTCCCGGGATCGACGCCCGAAATCCGCTGGAACCACGCCCTGGCTCCAGCCAGATCTCCTCTGTCTCTCGCCAGCCCTGCCAGACCCCGCATCGCCACGAGATTACCTGCATCCAGCTCGAGCACTCGAAGAAAGGACTCCTCGGCGGCCCCGGATCTACCGAGATCGATGCACGCGCGGGCCCGAACGATATGCGCGCTGGCATAACTGCGGTGACGGCCCAGGCCAACTTCGAGGATATCCAGCGCCCGATTCGGATCCCCCGCCCTCCGATAGGCATCGGCGAGTCGCGCGAACGCGAGACCGTCGGGGTTCCGCCGGACCTGTTCCTCGAACAGGCGAATTTCGTCGTTATCGATCGGATCGGGATTCATGGACACCAAGGTAGGCACTCGGTTTCTGGGGTGTCAAACGGCTGCTCGGTGTTGAAACTTGCCCCCCCCGAGAACCGGGAATAGCTTGGAAAGCTTGATTTTTGGGGGGAGCCGGCCCGTTCGAAGGCTGCAGGACATAACGGGCTACGAAGGAGTGCCGGGCATATGATGATGCGTACAATCCGCGAAAAGACGCGCTATGCGATCGTGTTTCTGGCGGTCGCGTTCGCGGGATGGCTCGCGTTCGAGGGGATCCAGAGCCGGGAGACGACAGCCGCGACGGGATCGAATCCGGTCATTGCGGTCGTCAACGGCGAGCAGATCCGCTTCGGCGAGTGGCGCGACGCTTCGACGGCGCAACTGAACCGCGCGCGGGCCCAGAAGGGCGGAATCCTCACGGACGAGGAAACCAGACAGGCCGAGGAGGATGCCTGGGAGCAGATGATCCGGCTCATCGTCATCCGGCAGGAAATCGATCGCATCGGGATCAAGGTGACGGATGGCGAAGTCTCGCAGGCATTTCGCGTGTCTCCGCCGCCCGACCTGGTCCGGGACCCGGCGTTCCAGACCGACGGCCAGTTCGATTACGCGAAGTATCAGGCATTCTTCGCCGACCCGAGCGTCGACGAGCAGTTGCTCAGGGCTATCGAGGATTACTATCGCGACGAGATTCCGAGACGCCGGTTCGAGCAGCAGTTGCTGGCGGGTGTGGCCGTCAGCGATGCCGAGGCATGGCAGGAATTCAGGGCACAGAACGAGACGGCGGTCGTCACGTATGTGAGCGTGGATCCGGCAAGTGTGGTGGGAGAGGATGACATCGAGATCGCGGAATCCGACGCGCGCTCCTACTACCGCGCTCACCGCGACGACTTCGAACGACCGGCCACTGCGACAGTCCGCCTGATATCCGTTTCGACAGTGCCGAGCGGATCCGATACGGCGTCAGCCCGGAGCCTGGCCGACTCCGTGCGCACACAAATCCTCGCGGGGAACCTCGAGTTCGAAGCGGCCGCGGCCGAGTTCTCGGCCGACACGGCGTCGGGGAGCAACGGAGGAACGCTCGGTCGCTACACGCCCGAT
>JAOTWC010000379.1 GCA_029863105.1 Gemmatimonadota bacterium
TCTTCCGAGCAGTTGCCGCAGTCTGCGCGCGAGCGCGACATTGCCCCGGTGCCCCGGACGCTCCCCGATGACGTGAGCCCGAATCCGGGCTCCGACAAGAGCCAGATCCCCAACCATGTCCAGCATCTTGTGACGCACGAACTCGTCCGGAAACCTCAGATCCGGCTCCCCCTCGCCAGCGGCCGCGAGAATAATCGTATTCTCGGGTGTGGAGCCAAGGGCCAGACCGCGGGAACGCAGCGGTTCACCCCAGCTGTCCAGACCGAAGGTCCGCGCCGGGGCCAGCGTCGTAGCGAATGACCCGGCATCGATCCGGGTGCTCGCGTATTGCTCCCCGATCGTCGGGTGATCGAATTCGATTCGTGCGCTGATCCGGTAATCGTCACAGGGGAGGACGACATACCTGGAGGCTCCCTCCTGAACGGTGATCGTCTCCCCGACCACGATTTCCTTCGCCGGCGCCTTCTGCGTCCTGGTTCCCGCCCCGGCTATGGCCTGGCACCACCCCCTGGCGCTCCCGTCCAGCGCGGGTGGTTCGGGCCCGTCCAGATGAACTTCGAGATTGTCGAGCCGGTGGGCGGCTACCGCCGCGAGAAGGTGTTCCACCGTGCGAACGGTGCACTCGCCTTCACCGATGACCGTCTGCCAGTCGACGCCGCTCACGAGGGAGACGTCGGCCTCTATGGCCGGGTGGCCATCCAGATCGATTCGACGGAATACTATCCCCGTGTCCTGATCGGCCGGCATGACCGCAGCGCGTGCTGCCGCGCCGCTGTGCAGTCCCCGCCCCTCGAGCGAGAATCCGGCAGCCAGTGTTTGTTGGAGATCGGGAGTGGATCCAGACGGGTCCTGGGTCATGCCTCCTCGTCGTCGATGTCCTCCGCGGCCCGCTCCAGCGCCGATACACGCCGGAGAAGATCGGGAAGCTTGTAGAACGCCGACGAGGCGCGCAACCAGTCCCGGTGCCGCCGGGCCGGCCTGCCGCTCCAGATTTCGCCCGCAGGAATATTCGTCATCGTGCCGCTACCGGCCGCGATCGCTGCCCCGTCACCGATGGTGATATGCCCCGCAACGCCGACCTGGCCACCGAGACGCACCCCGTCCCCGATCACCGTGCTTCCCGCTATCCCGACCTGCGCGACGATGTAGCAATTGCGTCCGATACTGCAGTTGTGCCCGATATGCACCAGGTTATCGATCTTGGTGCCATTCCCAACGACCGTATCTCCGAGCGATCCCCGGTCGATGGTGGAATTGGCTCCGACCTCGACGTCGTCCCCGAGGATGCACAGGCCGATCTGCTCGATCTTCACAGGTCCGTCGGGGCCCCTGGTATAGCCAAATCCGTCCGATGAGATTCGTGCTCCACAGTGGAGTCGCACTCGCTTACCGAGAACCGCTCCTTCGAGAACGGAGCAGCCCGGATCAATCCTGGTTCCATCGCCTATGCGCACTCCGTATCCGACGTAGGTGTGCGCGCCGATGATGGATCCGGCGCCAATGATCGCTTCCCCATCGATCACCACATGCGGACCGATGCTCACGCCCGTCCCGAGTTCCACTCCGGGACCCAGCACGACGGACGGGTGCACTCCTTCCGGGGGAATTCTGGGCGGGTGAAACACCTTGAGCAGCGTTGAGAACGCCAACTCCGGGCTTTCGACCCGGATGAGCGTCTTACCGTTTGCCGGCACGGCCAGATCGGTGGGCACGAGGACGGCGGCCGCCTCGCAGTCCGCAAGATACCGCAAGTACTTCGAGCCCACGATGTAGGTCAACTGTTCGGGACCGGCCGAGGCGACCGGTGCGACGCCGTGCACTGCGCGGTTGGGGTCGCCCTCCACTCGTCCGGATACCCGCTCCGCAAGTTCCTGCACGCTGAAAGTCATCCCGAGGCTCCAACTGGGGGACGGACCCGCCGGGCTCGTACCAGCGGGTCCGAATCCGTCTGTTCTATGGCTGAGCAGCCGCCGTACTGTCCGATACGCCAAGCCGCGACTTGACCAGCCCGGTGATATCGAGCGAAGGATCCGCGGCCACGACACCTTCCGTAGAGATGTCGAAAACCATGGCGTAGTTCCGCTCGCTCCGGATCGTCTCGATAATTCCGCTTACCCGTTCGAGAATCGGGCGCAGGAGTTCCTGCTGCCGCTGACCGGCCCGCGTCTCCATCTCCTGGCGTCGCGTCTCGAGCCTCGACTGCAGGCCGCGGATTTCACTCTGCTTCTGCTCCTTGGCCTGCGGACTCAACAGGGCTTCCTGCCTCTGATAGTCACGCAGAAGAGAATC
>JAOTWC010000380.1 GCA_029863105.1 Gemmatimonadota bacterium
GCCATTGCAGGGTCCGTCACCACAGCAGTACGGTCCGACCGGTGTACCGTCGCAGATCCAGGGGTCGGCGTTGCATCGCGAGTCGGTGCAATCCACATCGTCACCGCAGCAGTACCGCCGGTGCGGATTCCCGTCCACCTTGCCGCGGCAATCGAGTGCACAAGAAATGCAGTCCTCGCCAGCGCCGGGCTGGCAGATGCCGTCGCCACAGGACGTGGTACCGGTGCCACTGATGCAGTCGGTCGGGCAGATGTGGCAGTCCTCACCGGGGTCGCACACGCTGTCGTTGTTGCATGCGGGATCTGCTTCCAGCGGCGTACGCGCCACGGCCACGATTCCATCGATGCGTCCGTAGACGAAAGTTGCACCGTCTGGCGAGAAAGCGACCGACAGAACGGCGCTGCCGGGATTGAGGGTCTTGAACAGCGCGCCATCCGCCGTCCGCCAGAGGCGGATCGAGCGCGCGTAGCCGACGTCGGTTCCGCTGGAAATCAGCAGCTCTCCATCGGGCGAGAAATCGACGGAACTGACGCCAATGCCGTGGCCGAACAGAGTATGAAGCAGTGCTCCATCCGAAACCCGCCAGAGTTTGATCGTGGAATCCGGATCGACGCCTCCGCCGGCAGAGGCGAGCATCTGACTATCGGGCGAGAACGCGAGCGTGCGTACTTCGCCGCCATTGTTGAGGGTCTGGAGCGGGTCGCCGGACGCCACGTCCCATAGGGTCACTTCGCCGTCGAAGTCGCCCGTCGCCACGGTTTGTCCGTCCGGGGAGAGGATCCCGCCGCCGCCGCTGACCTGGGCCACCACCGCTTCACTGGGGATCTCGCGTACGGTCCCTCCGGTGAGCAGCCGCGTGCCGTCGGCCGAGAACGATACGTTGCTACCGCCAAAGGAGTGGACCACGGTTTCATCCGCCAGCCGCCATACGTCGGTTGCGCTGCCGGGGACCGGATAGCCCGTGCTGATTAGAGACCCGCCGACCGCCAGCAGTCCGGCCGGCGAGAAATCCAGTGAAGCTATGCCGGTCGACACGGCACCGGATCTCGACGGTGCCGGAAAGGTCGCCAGCGCCGACCCGGCCGCGGCGTCCCAGACCTCGGCGGTGGGATTTTGGGAGCCGCCACCGGAGGCCACCTGTTGGCCATCCGACGAGAAAGCCACCGCACTCACACTATTCGTGCCGGCGACCTCCCACACGACATCGGGCGCTTCCTGCGCCGACGCGGGACTGAAGAACGCAAGGCCCACAAGTAGGCTTGCCAGAGCAAGCAGATCGAGGCGAACTCCGGACATCCAATGGACCTTCATGGCTGTATTCCTCCCTGAAATTGTCTGACGCACAGCGAGCCGAGGGAAGGGTTGTTCTCCCCGCCCCGGCACAGAACAACGCGGGGCCGGTTCTGGTTCCCGAGTTCCCGAATGTTCGAGCCCATCGGCTTCCCTTCCGATCGAATCCCGGGACCGCGATTGGTCCCTCGCGTCCCTATCCGGTGCGACTCGCCGCCGATGATAGACTGCGCTGGTCATGGACGTTCCGGGCGACAACGATCGGGAGCGGTTCGAGGCGCTGGCGATGCCACTCGCCCGACCGCTGTACGGTCTCGCCCTGCGGCTCACCCGGCGCAGCGACGACGCCTCGGATCTGGTGCAGGAGACGTTCCTGCGCGCGTACCGGACGTTCGCGAACTTCCGGCCAGGAACCAACGCGAAGGCACGCTTCTCGTTTTGACCGCTTGAATCTCTTACGCGCACTGCATTCCTACTCCGGCCCGACGTGCAACGCCAGTCCGTTGTCTCCCGACGAGTGCGACATCCAGCCCACGCAGTTACTGCGAAGTGCCGGTGGCGCCGACAGGTCGGGCAGGATCCACGCCTCCTTCGCTACTGAGAAGGGAGGAACATTCACGGTCTCGTTGACCTCCGTGACACTACAGATCCGGCTACTCGGAGACGTTTCCTGACAGGCGAGCGTGAAGTTCAGGACACCACTGTCTCCCGTCAGCGGCTTGTTGGAGACTCCGACGAACTCGAACCTTCCGGTAGAGATGAAGATCGGGTCCCGGGTCGGAGCCGGATTCGGTGACCCACCGCCAAGATTCGCATCTCTTCCGAAATCGACGACACCGGATACCGGATCGTCCCCCGTGGGGTTCGTGACCTGAGCCCAGACAGGGAACGACGAGAACAGAAGCACGAAGACCGTTGTACCTAGCCAAAACGCATCCGGCGGTCTCAACGGAGGCTCCGATCGAGGATGTATCACGATCTACCTGGTCTGAC
>JAOTWC010000039.1 GCA_029863105.1 Gemmatimonadota bacterium
AATTGAAACCCCGTACGACTGGATAGACGCTTCGCTGCGGGTCGGCGTGTTCGGGGGAAACCTGTCGGGCGATCGGGGATCTCTGAATCTGGGCCCCGGATCCGCGACGGCGTTCGGCGCCAGACTCAGGACGCGGGTAAGCAGCCCCCTGTCGCTCGAGATCGGGTTCGGGTTCGGCGGTTCCGATCGGGCGGTCATCGACCCGCGGCTCCCGACCGGGCCGGCCGCTGTGGATACGGTCGACGCCGACTGGCTGCTGATCGAAGGCGGGTTCCAGATCGCTCTCACCGGAAGCCGGACTTTGCACAAACTTCAACCGTACGTCGTGTTGACGGGCGGCGTACTCAAGGGTCTGGGCGAAGTCGTGTCGGATTCTCTGATGGCGGTCGAGGACACTCCGTTTCGATACAAGATCGGAACGGCATCGGTGTTCACGGCAGGGGCCGGGGTCGAGTGGCTTCCGAACGGCCGGATCGGTCTGGGAATAGAACTCCGGGACCACCTGTGGAGAATCAAGGCACCTGACGGATTCTTCCAGCTGGACGTCCTGCAGAATATCGAGGATCTCGGCCTCAGGGCACCCCAGGAGTCGGAGTGGACGCACAACGTCGAACTCTCCGCATCGCTCTACTATTACTTCTGAGCAACGGCCCGTAGCGCCGCTGGCGCCCGAGAGCGAGGTCGAGCTTCGCTGGGGCGACGAGCCGGTCGTGCGATTGCGGTGCACACCCGGGGACGTCGAAGACCTTGCCGTCGGTTGGCTTCTGGCGGAAGGGCGGATCGATCGCGACACCCGGGTCGAGGCCATCCGCATCGACGTGGTCGGCATGACGGTGCGAATCGACACCGGGCCGCTGGCTCTATCGGAACCCGACCCGAGAATTCCGCCGGTTGCGAAACCAGCTGCCGCGGAGTTCGTCGAGGCGTTTGCCGTCTCCGATCGGTTGCGCTCCCTGTACGCGGAGATGTTCGCGCGCGGGACGCTCAGAGAGCTTACGGGCGGAGTCCACACCGGTGCTCTCGTAGTCGATGGAAGTGTGCGCGCCGTGCGAGAGGACGTGAGCCGGCATTGCGTCGTCGATAAGCTGATCGGCGCCGCCTGGCGCGGAGGTGTCGTGCTGAACGACAGCCAGATCCTGCTGACGGGCCGTCTGTCGGGCGCCATCGCGGCCAAGGTTGCGCGGGCAGGCATTCCCGTGGTGACGACGATGTCCGTGCCGACGACGCTTGCGGGTTCGATCGCCGCGCGGGCCGGCGTCACGCTGATCGGCCGGGCACGCAGCTCGGAACCCCACGTCTACCGGATGGGGGTCTGATCGTGGCCGTGCCCGAGCGCATACTGGCGGTGTTGCTCGCCGGGGGGCAGAGTCGGCGCTATGGCTCCCACAAGGCGCTGGCAGAGGTCGGCGGCATCCCGATGATCGATCGCGGGCTCGCGACGCTGGACCGGGTCTGCCCCGCGGCCGTGATCATCGCCAACGAGCCGCAGGCGTACGAGCGGACCGGCCGGCTGATCCGCCCGGACACTCGTCCGGGAACGGGCGTGCTGGGAGGCATCCTGAGCGCCCTTGACTGGGCGCTCGAAGAAGACCTTGAGGGAGCTCTGGTGCTAGCTTGCGACATGCCTTTCGTTCCTGCCGCGTTGCTCGCCGAGCTGGTCCGGCGAGCCGAGCCCGAAGGGGTGTCGATTGCCGAAAGCGATGGTCCGCGAGGCCTGGAACCGCTGTGTGCGGTCTACGGGGTCGGATGCCTGCCCCACATCGCACAGGCGCTGGACCGTGGCGAGCGCGCGGTGGTATCGTTCTTCGCCGATGTTCCTGTGCGGCTGCTGGATCGTGCGGCCGTCGCGAAGTTCGGCAGTCCTGAGCGGATGTTCTTCAACCTGAACCATCCGGACGAACGTACGCGGGCGGAGGAATTCGCCCGCGTGTCCGAAGAAGACTTCGGGAGTTGACAGTGAGTTGGTCATTTCGACATTCGCGGACGTACTGGCGTGTCCTTCGAGGCGCTGCTGTCATGGCACCGATCCTCGTTTCCCCGGCCCTGCTGACCGCACAGTCCCCGCAGCCGGGAGACAGATCCGCAGCGTCAAGGATCTCGTCCGAGATCACTTCGCCGGAAGTGTTGGCCGAGCGGATCGACCGGATTCTGGCGGATCCGGCCCTCGCGCGTGCCCACGTGGGACTGACGGTCCAGGTAGCCGAGACCGGTGAGGTCCTGTACACCCGAAACGGCGAGAAACGGTTTACGCCGGCCAGCAACGTCAAGCTGATTACCGGCGCTGTCGGGTTGACCGTACTCGGACCCGAGTATCGCTGGAAGACGCAACTGGTTGCCGACGGACCGATCGAGCAGGGGACGCTCGAAGGCAACCTGTGGATCGTAGGAGGCGGCGATCCCGCTCTCGAGCGAGATGAACTCAGGTCCTGGGTGAAGCACCTTCGGATGGCAGGGATTCAGCGCATTCGGGGCGATGTGATCGGCGACGATCGCAGGTTCTCGGAACCGCAATGGGGCAGAGGCTGGATGTGGGACGATCTGTATACGGGCTGGTCCGCCGGCGTCAGCGGTCTCCAGCTCGCGCCGAATACCATCGGCGCCGCGATCATTTCCGGCGTCGACCTCGGCGACTCCACGAGGCTCGTCCTGCGATCCGATGGGCCTCCGCTGCCGATTCGGAACCGGGTTCTCACCGGAGCGCCAGGATCCGAAGTCAGACTCCAGTTCGTTCCTCCTGCGGCGGGCGGAGATGTCGAATTGCGGGGATGGGTACCGCTCGACCCGGATTCCGTCCGGCTTTACCTGGCGACGTCGCACCCCACTCTCTATTTGCTGGACTGGGTGGAGCACCTGCTCTACGTCGGGGACATTCTGGTGGAGGGTGAGATCCGACGCGCCAGGCACGACGAGATTCTGACGGAACGGTACTGGAGTCATGAGACGCTCTCCGGCCCGTTCTCGACTCTGCTCGGCGACATGCTGAAGCCGAGCGACAACCAGATGGCTGAGACGATCCTACGCACGATCGGGATCGAACAGGGCGGTGAAGGTTCACCGGAGGCGGGTCTGGCGGTTGTCGAGTCCACGCTCGCGGACTGGGGCATCGAGCCGGGCGCGATGGAATTGTCGGACGGTTCCGGATTGTCCCGATACAATGAAGTCACTCCGAACGCGATCGCGCGGATGCTGCGTGCGGTGTGGCACCACCCCGATTTCGAGACGTTCTTCCGTGGATTGCCCGTCGCCGGAGTCGACGGCACGATGCGAAGCCGGCTCGTGGCCACACCGGCTTTCGACAATGCACACGCCAAGACCGGATCGATGTCGGGCGTGCGAGCCGTGTCCGGCTACCTGCTCGACGGGAGCGGCGAGACCCTGCTGTTCAGCCTTTTGCTCAATGGATACGACACACCCGGATCGGTTGCCGTGGCACTCGAAGATCTGTTGATCGAGCAAGTCGCCCTGTACAGGCGTCCCATAGAACCGGGGTGGCCGGAGCTGCGCCCCGTCCCGTGACCCGGCCGAGATCTCCGGACTGGCTGGAGGGTGAGGAAGCGCTCGACCGGATTCTGGATCTCTGCCCCGTCCTGCCGGAGGAGGAGCTCCACCTGACGGCCGACGCCTCGGACCTCTGCCCGGAACGGGCCTTGGCGGAGGATGTGTTCGCGCTGCTGGATCATCCACCCTGGGACAACAGCGCGATGGACGGCTTCGCCGTGATGGAAGTGGACGTGCGCGGTGCGAAGCCGGAGGCGCCGGTCGTGCTTCCCGTTTCCCAGCACATCCCGGCCGGGCGTTTTCCCGAATCCCAGCTGGCACCGGGCACGGCGGCCAGGGTCATGACCGGCGCCCCCGTTCCCGCCGGGAGCACCGGTGTCGTCCGGATCGAACACACGGATGGGGGCCGGGGCGAGTCGGTCCGCATCGATCTGGCAACCGACGCGACGCGCAACATTCGCCGACGGGGAGAGGATCTGGCACGCGGTGACGTAGTTGCCCTGGCCGGATCTGCCCTTACGCCGGCGGTCGTCGGTTGCCTCGCCATGCAGGGCGTCGAACGTGTGAAGGTCCGCCGGCGCCCCCGGATTGCCGTGCTGGCGAACGGTGATGAGCTGGTTGACTTCGAAGGAGTCGAAGACGTGCGGGCCGGCCGGAAGATCATGAACTCCAACAGCCATGCACTCGCGGCGCAACTGCGAGCGGCCGGGGCGAATCCGGTGGATCTCGGCATCGCCGCAGACACGGCGGCCTCGGTCCGGGCGGCGCTCGAAACAGCCCGTGCGTGCGACGGCGTCATCTCGACGGCGGGCGTCAGCGTGGGCGACCACGATCACGTGAAGCAGGCGCTCGACGAATCGGGGTTCCAGCGCGCATTCTGGCGGGTGCGAATCCGCCCCGGGAGTCCGATGACCTTCGGGTCGCTCAACGGACGGCCGTTCTGGGGCCTTCCGGGAAATCCCGTCAGTGCGATGGTCACTTTCGAGATGTTCGTGCGCCCCGCCCTCCGGAAGATGGCAGGCCACGCGACGATCGGAAGGTCGAGGATCAGAGCTCGGGCCGGACACGATATTTCGTCGCCGGAAGACCTGACCCACCTCTACCGGGTGCGGCTGTCGAGGGCGCCAGACGGGAGTTTCGACGCGGCGCTTACGGGTCCGCAAGGCTCGGGAATTCTGACGTCGATGGTGGAGGCACATGGGCTGGCTGTGCTGCCCACCGGGGTAACGACCGTCCGCGCAGGTGAGCCCCTGGAAGTCATTCTGCTCCGTGACCTGCCCTCGTGATGCGCACGCCAGATCGCAGCACGCTGCTGTTCGTGGGCACGCGCCGAGGCCTGTTCCGGTTTCGTTCAGATTCCGACAGGCAGTCGTGGCAGTGTGACGACCTGCAGATCGCCGGTCACGAAATCTACCATGCGACCGTCGACGCCGTGACCGGAGCAGGGTACGCGGCCGCGTCGCATCCCGTGTGGGGGTCCCACATCTACCGCACGGACGACTTCGGTGAGACGTGGGCCGCCTGCGACGGACGCCCCCGGTTCCCCGCGAGCCTGGACCGCGAAGTTCGGGCCGTGTGGCACCTGGCTCAGGGCCATGCGCCGCAGGGCGTGGACCGGGTGTATGCGGGAGTTGAGCCTGCCGCGCTGTTCCACAGCGACGATCGGGGGACGACCTGGATGTGGAACGCCGAGCTGGAGGAGCACCCGACGCGCGCCACCTGGCAGCCGGCCAAGGGTGGCCTCGCTCTCCATTCGATCCAGACGCGCCGGGACGCATCCGGAAGCTTGTTCGTCGCTCTGTCAGCAGGCGGATGTTACAGGACGAGCGACTTCGGGCAGAGCTGGGAGGCCATCAATCGCGGCGTGCGCGCCGATTTTCTGCCCGAACAGCGTCCCGAGTCGGGTCAGTGCGTACACAGCCTGCGGATCCACCCCGGCGACCCGGACCGACTGTACCAGCAGAATCATTGCGGCACGTATCGGTCGGATGACGGCGGCAGTTCCTGGATCGAGATCACGTCCGGGTTGCCGAGCGACTTCGGATATGTAATCGGAATCGATCCGGCCGACAGAGATTGTTGCTGGGTAATCCCCGAGGAAAGCAGCCACCTGAGGAGCGTTTGCGACCAGCGGCTGCGTGTGTTCGAAACGCGGGACGGCGGGTCGAGCTGGATGGAACGAACGGATGGATTGCCGCAGGCTCAGGCCTGGGTCACGGTGCTGAGGGAGGCGCTCGCCACCGACGGTGCCGATCCTTGTGGCGTGTACTTCGGCACGGCAACTGGCCACTTGTTCGCATCCCGGGATGGGAAGACCTGGACCGTGCTGGCTCACCACCTTCCCAAGATTCTGAGCGTCGAGGCATGCCGGATCGGCTGACCCGTCAATCGGCGAACGTCCACTCGATGGCAACCGCCCCGCTGGCATAGCCTCCACCAACGGCAGTCAGTACGATTTGCGACCGGCCGGACAGGCTGCCGAATTCCCCCTGGATCAACCGATCGAGGGTAATCGGCACCGTAGAGGCCGACACGTTTCCGATGTCCTCAATTGCATGAATCACGCGGCCCTTGCTCAGCTTCAGCGCTCGCTCGAGCCCGACCGTGATCCTCTCGTTCGCCTGGTGAGGCACCACGAAATCCACGTCGTCCCACGTCAGGCCCGCATTCTCCACGGCACTCGTCGCAACCTCGCGCATCGTCCGAATCGCGTGCCGAAGCACGTTGGCTCCGCCGGCCATGCTGATCTTGTGATCCGCGTCGTCGGGTCCCCAACCCTGACCCATGAGATTCAGGTGATCCGCCGAGTACTCCGCCGCGAGAACCGGCGCAGACAGGACGCGTCCCGGACCCGGTCGCGACGTCAGCACCGCTGCCCCGGCTCCGTCACCGAACAGAACCGCCGTCTTCGGATCCCCATAGTCGGTGACGCGCGTGAGGGCATCCCCCGAAACAACCAGAACCGCGTCGGATTCGCCGGTCGTGATGTGCATGAATCCGACACTCAGAGCGTGAAGAAATCCCGAGCAAGCGGTGTTGAGTACGAAACCGGGCAGTGCGGGAGCGTCAATCAAGGCTCCGAGGGTCGATGCCGCGTTCGGGACGATTTCCTGCGCAGTCAGATTGGCGACCACGAGGAAGTCCAGATCCGTGGACGCAATGCCGGCATGGTCCAGCGCCCGCAGCGAGGCCCGGGCGCACAGATCTTCGGAGGTCGTTCCCCCATCTGCCGGAACCATGCTGCGCCGCGCGATCCCCGTCAGCTGGCGGGCCCAGAGATCGAACACCTCCGGATCCGACAGCGTATCGGCGGCATCCGGGTCTATTTTCCGCAAGGAGATTCGCGCGCGCTCGGAGTCGAAGCTGCGGCGAATAGCCGGCAAGTTGAAGAGTTCGAAGTTGTCTACCAGACGTCCGGGCACGTAATGGCCGGTTCCACTCAGGTACACGGGCCGAAGGGATCTGCTCAAGCTGGCTACCTGCCGATAATGGGAGGTCGTGTCGATGACGCCGACGGGATCAGGCGGGCGAATATACGCCTGCACACCGCCGCGCTCAATTCAAGGCGGCCCGGATGGTGGATTTGGGTGGAGGTCAGCCCCGGTCGGGTCCGCCCCGGCTGCGCGGCTGCGTGCGGGGCCTGTCGCTCCCGCTGCGATCGCCGGGTCGATCGCGCGTCGGAGCTGGCCGTTGGAGGCCCGGCCGGGATCCCCCGGCGATCGCCCTGAGAGCGTCCGTGGGCGATTCACCCTGGCGTACCCGACGCCGAACGGCCGCCGACAGCGCGAGAAGGCGCTCACCGCTTACCCCGCGATCCAGGGCTGCCTGCACGGCCCGGACGGCGTTATCGGTCGGCACGCCGGCATCGCGCAACTCCCCGATCGTGCGCAGCCCGACCACGGCACGACGCGGATCCCGGTTCGCCGCGGCAAACGAACGGATGCGGCTCGACGGGATTCCGTGCTCGGCCGCCTGTGCCGCCGCATCCAGAACCTCTGGTCGCGCTCCGCGCCCGAGGAGATTGCGCGCCTCGACCAGACGACGGGAATAGTCCTCAATCGCCCGCACGAGACGACCGCCTCTCACACCCTTGGAAACCCCCTCCATCACCTTCTGGCGAATCAGCCTGGGGGGGACGCCGTTCTGCTGGGCGCGGCGGGCGATCTGTGTGAGCCTGTCGATCGTCTCCGGTGAAAGGCGATCCTGCAGCTCTTCCGCGTCGATCGCCGGTCGATCCTGATTCTGGGCGTGCGCCGGTGCACTCCCGCCGATCAGGAGAGCCGCACCCATCATCACCGCCCGCCAACAGGACCGGTTCATCACATTACCTCCGACTACGTCTCGTCGACCGGCGTAACGGCCAGTACGGAATTCTGCTGGCCGAAGCCGTCGTCGGAATAGCTTAGCGCATTCGGGTCCGGACGCCATTCCGAACCGTCGATCACGAACATGTACTCGTGCACACCCGGTTCCAAAGCCACGCGTGCGGACCAGAGGCCGTCGCCGTCTGAATCGTCGAGTTGGATCGATGGATTCCACTCGTTGAAATCTCCCGCCAGGGCCACGGTTCGGGCTTCGGGCGCTGAGATCAAGAACTGGACGTAGACGCGACCGTCGAGAGCTCCCGGGCCCCGGGGGCGCACGGCAAGCTGCGTGACCGACAGGATCACCAGGGCGATGGCAGCCGCAACCGCCAACGGCGGGATCCGGACCGCGCGGGGTCTCAGCAACCACGCCGCCCCGGCAGCCGCTCGCGAGCCGAGGCCGTTTGCGACGTCCGCTCGGATCGCGTCCATCACGCGGGCCGTCGCTCCGAACGGTGCGCCCGCGACGCCCTGCGTTCGCGCGGAGCCAAGAAACTCGGACCAGGCGTGGGCTTCTTCCCTGAGCGTCTCAGGCAGCGCCTCAAGCTCGATGTCACCATCAAGCCAGGCCTGCAAGCGCGGATCCATGGTCATCGCGACACCTCCAACAATAGCCTCTGCAATTCCTCGCGAGCCCGATGGACTCGCATTTTCAAGGCGGGGATTCCGACCCCGAGTTGTTCCGCCATCTCTTCGTACGACCATCCCTCCATGTGCTTCAACAGGAACGCCTCGCTTTGATCCGGCGACAATCGGTCCAGCGCGGCCGCCAGCAAGCGGCGTTGGTCCCATCGTACCGCGACATCCGCGACCGGTTCTTCGCTTTCCAGCTCCGCCACCGACTCGAGTGACACTCTGCCTCGGCGCTTCGCCTTGACGGCGTCCTTGCAGGCGTTTGCGCCGATCCTGAATACCCACGAACCGAACCTGTCCGGATCGCGGCACTTGCGTAGATTTCTATATGCCTTGATCCATGCGGCCTGGGTAGCATCCTCTGCGTCGTCGGCCTGTCCAAGCATGCGTTCGGCATGCCGGTACAGGAGGTCGTTGTACCGATCTACGAGCAGCGAGAACGCCCTGTCGGAACCGGCGATCGCCTGAGCGACCAGCACCGCATCCGACTCCCGTTCCTCTCCCGTGTCCGACCGGAAATCGGCATTCCGACGATTCATGCGCCTCCCGAGAGGTGTACCTCATCCGACCGTAAGACGACGGCGACCCCCGAACGGTCACACACCCACGACCGTGCACGCAAGTGCTTGACGGAGGTGGCGGAACAGGGCGAATGTGGCCACCATGCGTACCATCCACGATCTTCCGACCCCTGTTCTGCTGCTCGACCTGGACGTGCTCGAGCGGAACCTGCGCCGGATGCAGGCCCGAACGGAGGAATTATCGGTAACCCTGCGCCCGCATCTGAAGACTCACAAGTGCGTGGAAGTCGCGCTGGCGCAGCGTGCCCTCGGGGCCGCGGGCGTGACGGTGTCCACGCTCCACGAGGCACGCGTATTCGCCGAGCACGGGCTGACGGATGTCACCTGGGCATTCCCGATGGCACCCGACCGGGCACGGGACGTGGCCGAACTGGGGAAACGCATTTCTCTGGGTGTGCTCGTGGACTCCGAGTTGCCGGTGGACGCCCTGGAAGCCGTCGGCGCAACGGTGCGTGTATGGATCAAGGTCGACTGCGGGTACGGGCGCGTCGGACTCGACCCGGAGTCGGAAGCGCTACTCGCGCTGGCCGGTCGGGTCGAACGGTCGCCATGCCTGGAATTCGCCGGCCTGCTGTCACATTCGGGCAACGCATATCATGCGCGGTCTCCGTTCGAGGCCCGGAGTATCGGGGAGTCCGAGCGCCGCCGGATCGTGGAGGCGGCGGACCGCCTCGGCGACCAGGGGATTCGGGTACCGGCTCTGAGCACCGGATCGACGCCCGCGATGGCCCATGTTTCGAACCTGGACGGGATCTCGGAGGTTCGACCCGGTAACTACGCCCTGTATGACTATACGCAGGTCGCACTTGGCTCCTGCTCTCCCGCGGACGGGGCTGCGACGGTCCTGGCCACCGTCGTGTCGTCCAGCAGGGAACGGAATCGGTCCGTGGTGGATGCGGGTGCGCTGACCCTGTCTCTGGATCGAGGCCCCGCGCATGCGGCGGTACCGTCTTTTGGCCGGCTGTACGAGGATTTCGCCAGGGGCAAGCTCCGGCATAATGCACGAATTGTCTCACTGAGTCAGGAACATGGCGTCGTGAA
>JAOTWC010000381.1 GCA_029863105.1 Gemmatimonadota bacterium
CCTCGAGGTCCAGATCGATGGGTACGTCCAGGCGGATCGTGACGAGTTGCTTGGACAGACGAGCCTCTTCCGCGTGCTGCTCGAGAGCTTTTCGTATTCGTCCTGCTTCGATGTCATGCGTGTGCTGGAGGATCGCTTCGAGGGGACCGTAGCGCTCGATGAGGCTCGGCGCCGTCTTGGGCCCGATGCCGCGCACGCCCGGGATGTTGTCGGAGCTGTCTCCGATCAGAGCCAGGTAATCCGTCACGAACCGGGGAGCAACGCCGAGTCGCTCACTGGCGTTGGCCGGGGTGATAAACGTCTCCTCGATGCCTGCTGCACCGCCACGCCCGGGATTCAGGAGATGGGTCTGGTCGTCGATGAGCTGGTAGAAGTCCTTGTCGCCGGAAACGATGACCGTTCGGATGCCTTCGAGGGACGCCTGCCTGGCCAGCGTCCCGATCACATCGTCGGCCTCCCATCCCTCCACTTCGATGGCCGGTATGCGAAATCCTTCCACGATGTCCCGACAGCGTGGCAACGACAGCGCGAGTTCTTCCGGCATCTTCTCACGCGTAGCCTTGTACTCCGGGAATACATCGGTCCGGTAGCTGTCACCGGCATCGAATACGACCCCGATATAGTCAGGCTGAAAGTCGTCGAGAATCCGGATCAGAAAACGGGCGAGTCCGAATGGGGCCGACGTATTCTCACCCCTGGAGGTGGTGAGGGGCCGGCTGATCATCGCGTAGAACGCCCGATACACGAGGGCGTGGCCGTCGAGCAGGTAGATCGTCTTCGACGGCAAGAACTCGGTCACGCGGGGCGCCGATCCGGTTGTAGAATTTTTTCGAGCCGAGAACTCTCCGGCACGCCCGGTTAGAGCGCCACGACGTTCGTCGCCCGTGGCCCCTTGTCACCGTCCTGCAGCTCGTATTCGACTTCCTGTCCTTCGGCCAACGTCTTGAATCCCTCGTTGGTGATCGCGCTGTAATGAACGAACACCTCTCCGTCGTTCTCGGTTTCGATGAAACCATAGCCCTTGGAGTCGTGGAACCACTTGACCTTGCCTCTGGACATCAGCGGACCTCCTGAAATACGCTCGTATCTGGAGCAGGGAACCCGGAATCGCATCCGGACCATGTTCGATCCTACCCGCTGGGGAAAACCGAGTCAAATCTTCCGACGACCGGAGGTCCGGCGTCACTTCAGGACGGTGCCGGCGCGGGATCGCCCGCAGCTCCGAGACCCCACAACCGACCATAGACGTAGCGATACGCGATGATCGTCTTCACGTAGATTCGCGTCTCCGTGAACGGAATTCGCTCGATCATCAACTCCACATCAGCCCCGAATTCCGGATACTCGCGCCACCGCAGATAGCGATGGGGTCCCGCGTTGTACGAAATGAGGGCAGGCGTCACCGAACCACCATAGCGATCGAGCAGATCACGCAGATAAGTGGCACCGAGGGTCATGTTGACCTCGGGTACGGTGATCTGGTCCTGGCGGAACTCCGGCAGCGCCACGCGCCGTGCCGTCTCGGCGGCTGTCGCCGGCATCAACTGCATGAGTCCGGTGGCGCCGACCGGTGAGCGGACGTCGCGATCGAACTGTGACTCACGGCGAATGACGGCCGCGACGAGCGCCGGATCCAGCTGCGACTGTTCGGCGACGTGCTCCAGAACGGGAGCATATATGAGCGGGTAGACGGCCCGGAGAAGCGGCTCGCTCCACACACCGCCGCGGGCGGCGCGAATGTTCGATGCAAGGCTGGTACCCTGCCAGGTCCACCCGTTCTCGTTCAACGCCGTCGCCAGGGACAACAGGTTCGCCGGGGATTCGGCACGGCGATCGCGACCCGCCAGTTCTCGTATGGCGCGCTCCCGCCAGCCCAGGGTGCGAAGATCGTTCATGCGCTCGACGAGGGCCACGTGACCGTCGGTCAGGGTTGGGAGCGGTGGCATGCTGCTGCGGTCCAGAAAATCCCACGGCTCGACCCCCAGAATCTGGCCGGAACGAACTCCGTAGTACGACAGGGGGTCGTACTCGAGGGCTTCCTGGTACAGCGCGCGGGCGGCGGCGCTATCGCCGGCCAGGTCCCGGGCCCTGGCGCTCCAGTAGATCGAGGCATGATACCAGTTTCCCCCCGGCGAGCGCCCCCGGTACAGATCAAAGTGGCCCGCCGCGGTGGCGGCATCTTCCTCCAGCATGGCCAGCATACCCAATCTGAACAGCGCGGTCCCGGCGTACGATGATCGCGGGTAGCTCGCCACTGCCCGCTGGTAGGCAGT
>JAOTWC010000382.1 GCA_029863105.1 Gemmatimonadota bacterium
ATGATGCCCGTGTTCACGTCGCCGAAGAAGCCGATGACACTGAAATGGTGCTCGACGCCCGGCGTATTCTGGACGATCTGCTCCGCCCGCTGCTGGTGCTCGATCGTGTACTGGAGTGAGGAGCCCACCGGCGCCTGCAGAAACACGATGAAGAAACCACGATCATCCGTCGGGATGAACTCACGCTCAAGCGCCCGGAAGGCGAAGCCCGCCCCCAGCACGACGAAGACCGCTCCAGTCACAACGGCGAGACGATGATGAACCGCCAGGTCAAGGCTGCGTCGATAGCCGTTCTGAATGGAGTTGAACCCGCGTTCGAAGGTCAGAAACAGTTTGCCGTGCGAGGCCGGAACCCGGAGAAGCTTCGCCGATACCATCGGCGTCAGCGTCAGCGCGATGAAACTGCTGATGACCACTGAGCCGGCCAGGGCGACGCCGAACTCGTTGAACAGGCGACCGGCCGTTCCCTGGAGAAACGCCAGCGGAGTGAACACCGCGACCAGCGAGATCGTGGTCGCAATCACGGCGAAGGCGATCTCGCTCGTTCCACGCCGCGCTGCGGTGACCGGATCCTCGCCCAGCTCTTCCTGGTGTCGGTAGGCGTTCTCCATCACGATGATCGCGTCGTCCACCACGATGCCCATGGCGAGGATCAGCGCCAGCAAAGTGAACTGATTGATCGAAAACCCGAACGCGTAGAGTACCGCGAACGTGGCGACAATCGCGGTCGGAATCGCCAAGGCCGGGACGAACGTCGCTCGCAGGTTGCGGAGAAACACGAAGATGATCAGCACGACGAGCACGCCCGCGAGGATCAGCGTATGCTGCGCCTCCTGGATGGAATCCCTCACAAACTCGGACGAATCGAATCCGATCGTCAGTTCGACCCCCGGCGGAAGGGCCTCCTGTATCGCGGGAACCTCGGCACGAATGTTGTCCGACACCTCGACGAGATTTGCCTTCGACTGACGGACCACGCCGACGGCGACGCCGGGAATTCCGTCGAACTGCAAGTAGCTGCGGCGGCTTTCCGGGCCCAGCTCGACGCGCGCGATGTCTCCCAACCGCACAAGCTGCGTCCCCTGCGCTGCCACAACGATGTTCTCGAATTCCTCGGGCGTCTTCAGTTCGCCCATCGAGCGAACCGAGAATTCGCGCTGTACCGACTCGATCCGGCCGGCGGGAATCTCCACGTTGCGGGTCAGAATCGCCGTCTGGACTTCCTGTACGGTGATGCCGCGCGACGCCATGGCGGACGGGGACAGCCAGACACGCATCGAGTAGCGCTTCTCGCCGAATACCTGCGCACGGCCAACGCCGTCGACCGATTGGAGACGCTGCTTGACGATCCGGTCCGCGATGTCGGACAGCTGCAGAAGGCTGTAGTTGTCGGCCGTGAGTGCCATCCAGAAGAAGGGCTGGGCGTCGGCATCCTGCTTCGTTACGACGGGCTCCTCGATCTGGGCCGGAAGCCGGCCTCGAACTCGCGACACTTTGTCTCGAACGTCCTGCGCGGCCACTTCAAGGTCTCGATCGAGCGTGAATTCGAGCGTGATGTTGCTGGACTGTTCCGCACTCGAGCTGCTTATCGTGCGAACGCCGGGAATCGTGCTGAGCTCTTCTTCCAGCACGTCGGTCACCGTGGTCTCCATGACCCGCGGATTCGCCCCGCGCAGGAACGTGCTCACCGACACGACGGGCGGATCCACGTCCGGCAGCTCGCGAACCGAGAGGCGCGTAAAGCTGATGGCGCCGAACAGCACCAGGGCCGTAGCCACCATCGTGGTCAGGACCGGTCGCTGAATGCTGGCATCCGATAATCTCACTCCACCCCCCCGTCCGAAGATCCTCGCTCTCCGACGCCGTGGCCTGCAACGGCTCGCTCAGCCATCGAGAGTCCTAACACGTCTCCTGTTTCCAGCGTTGCACGGCTCGGGCGCGTCTCAGATTCGAGGTGTATGACGCCATCCGTAACACCCCACCTCCGCAACAGGTCTGTTTCCTGAGTCGTAATAATGACCTGACGGTCCTCCGAGATCCGGACGAGCAGCTTCCAGACCTGGGCCGCATGCCTGTCGTCCAGATGGGCGAAAGGTTCGTCCACCACGAGGGGCATCGCCAGTCCGGCTCCACTCAAAAAGTCAGCGGTTCCCAATCGAACTGCCAGCTTTACCAGGTGTCGCTGGCCGAAGCTCAACTCACACGAATCGATCGCCACGGTACGGCCGCCAATCTCGACCGTGGCCCCCGAGAGGCTGTCGTCGGCGCGGAA
>JAOTWC010000040.1 GCA_029863105.1 Gemmatimonadota bacterium
CGACAGACCCGCTCGTTCTGCCGTTCGCCTCGTGTGCCGTGGGTCGAACCACGCGCATTCGATGAGAACGTCCGACGTATCGGGCGTCACCTCGCTGTCCTCGCCCCCCATGACACCGGCCAGCGCGATCGGCCGCGAGGCGTCCGCGATCACGGTCGATTCGCCGTCCAGTTCGTGGGGCGACCCGTCCAACGTCGTGAGGGTCTCTCCGGCGCTTGCCGCCCGAATGCGGATCTCAGAACTCCCGATTCGGACGAGGTCGAAAGCGTGCAGCGGCTGGTTCGATTCCAGGAGGACGTAGTTCGTGGCGTCGACCAGATTGTTGATCGGGCGGGCTCCCGCCGCCCGCAGCCGAGACTGCAGCCAGTCGGGCGACGGGCCAACCCTTACGCCGCGAACCACGGCGGCCAGGTAGCGGTGGCATCGCTCGGCGTCATCGATCCGTACGGTGACACCCGCCGCCGTGGCCGAACTCTCGCCATCCACCCATTCGGGCAGCCAGCTGACCCCGAGCGACGGCAGGGATATGTCGGCAACCCCGCCGGGAGCCAGTTCCCGCGCGACGCCCAGGTGGCACGCCATATCAACCCGGTTGGGCGTCAGATCCAGCGTCAGCCGAGCGTCGGGCAGTGCAAGCGCCCGCGCGACCGGAGTTCCCGGAGCAATGCCGTCCTGCAGGCGGAGAATCCCGTCGCTGTCGCGCCCGATCCCCAGCTCCTGTTCGGAGCACAGCATCCCGTTGCTGACGACGCCCCGGATCTGCCGGCATTCGATCTGAAATCCGCCAGGCAGCGATCCGCCCGGACCGACGAACGGATACAACGCGCCTTCGACGACGTTCGGCGCTCCGCACACGACTTCGACCGGCTCTCCGCCGGCATCGACCTGGCACAGGGTCAGGCGGTCCGCCTTCGGGTGCCTCTCGGCACTCAGCACCCGTCCGACGACCACGTCCTCGAGTCCGCGACCGATGTGCTCGATCTTGTCTACCGCCACTGCCTGCAAACTGAGGCGCTGGCCGAGTTCCTCGGCTTCACCCGCAATCGTCGGGGCCAGGGCCCGGAGCCACGCCACGGAGATTTCCATCAGACGAATTGCTCCAGGAAGGCCGTGTCGGCTTCGTAGAGCAGTCGGATATCCGGAATCCGATAGCGCAACATTGCGATCCGTGCCGGCCCCATGCCGAACGCGTACCCGGTGTAGCGTTCCGCGTCCAACCCCACGGCCTCGAACACGGCGGGATCCACCATTCCACTGCCCATGATCTCGATCCAGCCCGTTCCCTTGCAGGCCGAACAGCCCGATGAGTCACACAGGAAGCAGGAGACATCGACTTCGGCGGAGGGTTCCGTGAATGGAAAGTACGACGCCCGAAAGCGCGTTCGGACCCCGGCGCCGAAGAAACGCCGCACGAAGAAGTCGATCGCCGCCCGAAATTCGACGAAGTCGATCCCTTCATCCACGGCCAACCCTTCGACCTGCTCGAAGGCTGGCGCGTGGGATGCGTCGAATGGGTCTCGTCTGTAGCACAGGCCGGGTGCGAGAATCCGTATGGGCGGCTCGCTCCCCATGAGTACGCGCGCCTGCACGGGAGACGTGTGCGTGCGGAGAAGCACGCCATCGTTAAGATAGAAGGTGTCGTGCATGTCGGCGGCCGGATGATCCAGCGGGATGTTGAGTGCGGTGAAGTTGTACCAGTCCGTCTCGATTTCGGGACCGACGGCACGCGAGAAACCGAGCTCTCCGAAGATCTCGCAGATTTCGTCGATCACCTGTGTGACGGGGTGGTTCCCGCCGATCCACGTGCGGCGACCCGGGAGGGACAGGTCCGGGCGCAGACCGGGTGGCTCGCCTTCCGCTTTCAGTTCGGCCACGCGGTTCTCGAAGGCGTTCTCCAACTCCCGCTTGACCTCGTTCGCCAGTCGACCGGCCAACGGCCTCTCGTCGGCGGCCGCGCTGGCCAGGCTGGCCATCGCGGCCGAGACCTCACCACTGCGGCCAAGGTAGCGGACACGCGCGGATTCGAGGTCGTTCTCGTCGACCGCTGCGGCGAATGCAGTCAATCCAGCGGCCCGGATGGCCTCGAGGCGATCGCGCAGCGGCGAGCCGTCAGACGCCACAGGACGTCATCGGATGGTCAGGCGCCGTGCTCTTTGGCGATCCGCGCCAGTTCGGCGAACGCTTCCGGCTCTCGAACCGCGAGATCGGCCAGAACTTTGCGATTCACTTCCACACCCGCCGTCTTGAGGCCGTGGATGAACCGGGAGTACGACATCTCGTGCTCGCGCGTCGCGGCGTTGATCCGGGCGATCCACAGTGCACGGAAATCGCGCTTCTTGCGGCGACGGTCCCGGTAGGCATCCGACCAGCCGCGCTCGACCGCGTTTTTCGCCGTGCGAAACAGCTTCGACCGGGCGCCAAACTGTCCCCGGGCGCTCTTGAGTATCTTCTTCTTACGTTTGTTGCGAGCGACACTGCTCGTCACGCGTGCCATGGTTCTATCCTCTCGTCTTCCGTCAGCCGCCCAACAGCCGCCTGACGCGCTTCTCGTCGGATTTCGCCACCAGGGTCGATTGGCGCAGTTTGCGCTTACGCTTGGGGCTCTTCTTAGTCAGGATGTGACTGTGGTTCGCCTTGTTACGTCGGAGCTTTCCGGTTCCCGTCTTCGTGAACCGCTTGGCGGCCGATCGGTTCGTCTTCTGCTTCGGCATGTGGTGCTCTCCTCAAGTCCGCGGGGAAACGAGCATGGTCATCGTCCGCCCCTCCCAGCGTATGTCGGCTTCGATGACAACCGTATCGCCGAGTTCCGTTTTGATCTTTGCCAGCACGCGCTCTCCGAGTTCCGGGTGGGTCATCTCGCGACCCCGGAAACGCAGCGTGAATTTCACCTTGTCGCCATCTTCCAGAAACCGCTGGGCGTGGCGCATCTTGAACCCGTAATCGTGGTCCTCGATCTTTGGCCGAAGCTTGATCTCCTTGACGGTGATCGTGTGCTGCTTCTTCTTGGCTTCCTTCGCCTTGCGTGCCTGTTCGTACTTGTATTTTCCGTAGTCCATGATCCGGCAGACCGGCGGCCGCGAGTTGGGTGCGACTTCGACGAGGTCGAGTCCCGCATCCGCCGCCATGGTTCGCGCATCATCAGTTGCTATGATCCCGACCTGCTCTCCATGTTCGTCGATCAGTCGGATCGGGCTGATTCGAATCCTGTCGTTTACGCGTAGATCTTCCTGGCTCACTTCCCCTCTTTCATGACGGGTATCCCGGAGCGGCGGTCGCACCCCGGATTTGTACCACTGACCAAACGACGAAGCCCGGTTCGGCTGAGGCCGACCGGGCGATACGCAAAGGCCTCCGGTAACCCAGTGGTCCCGGCGCCTGCATACCCGGCGGCTGTGACGCTCCAGCGTGTCACGCCGAAAGGTGGGAGCAACATGCTCCGCTTCCCTGATTTGTCGGCGCGAACATAGACCGAACCGACAGTCAAGTCAACGGCGCGGCGACCAACGCACGGGGCGTCGGAAGCCTGTTGCACGAAGGTCTCCAACGGCATAAGTATCCGCCATAATCGGCGCGACGACCGCGTCGACATCAAGGAATCGACGGAGGGACACCGTGAAGCGAGTCGGATGGCTGGTGGCGGTGGTCGTCGCAGCGGGCGCCTGCGGAATGAGTGGTGAATCGAGCGACCGGGAAGCCGGGTCCGGTGCCCTGGCCGGAGACTCGACTCAGATTGCACAGTGGCGGGCGGAACTCATTGAGGCGGATCGCCGATTCGAGGCTTCGGTGCGGTCCCGCGGGCTGGGTGCCTGGCTCCAGGCGTTCGCGCCAGACGGCATGATGATCTCGGGCGGCGCGTCCCACCCGGGGGAGGAAGGCATTCGGCGGGCCGTCCTCCCGTTGTTCGCGGACTCTCTGTTCGAGATCAGCTGGGACCCGTCGCTGTCCATGGTCTCCCAGTCGGGCGATCTCGGCTACACGGTCGGGACGTATGAATCGACCACATCGGGGGAATCGGGGCCCGTGGAACACACCGGCACGTACCTCACGGTGTGGCGCCGCCAGGTGGATGGCACCTGGATGGTCGAGGCCGACATAGGCAACCCGTCCGAGGACTAGCTACGGCCTAGGAATCGCGTCGCGCGAAGGCCGCGCGGGCCGCTGCCAGCCTCTCCGGCGTGCCGATCTCGAACCACTCCGCCTCGCTGACGTCATACGGCAGAATCGTTTCGCCGGTCGCTGCGAGGCGCAGGTACAGATCCACCAGCGAGAACGCACCCGTCTCTTCGACGAGACCGAACACGCGCGGGGACGCCACGTGAACACCGGTGTACGCGGCCCGGCCCGGCATCCCCCGGGCGGGCCGAGCGTCCTGTGTGAGTCCGTCGCGGACATCGAGCCGGCCCTGGAGGCCGTCGTCGTCGAACAGCAGATACCGCGACGCAGGTCGCTGGTGCACCGCCAGGGTAGCCAGCCGGGGTGAGGTGCCGTGCGCTGCCATCAGCGCCCCGAGATCGATCGACGTAAGGATGTCCACGTTGTGAACCAGGATCGGAGCGTGTTCGTCGAACAACCCTCTTGCATGGACCAGGCCTCCGCCGGTCTCAAGCGGCACCGGCTCCTCTCGTGACACCAGGATCTCGGCGAAGTGGTCTCGACCCTCCAGCCACTGTTCAATCTGATCGGCGTGGTGGTGCACATTCACCACGATTCGGTTCGCGCCCGCAGCCTCCAGCGCCGACAGCGTCCGGGCCAGCTGCGGAAGTCCACCTACCTCCAGCAGGGCTTTCGGCGTCCGATCGGTAAGCTGACCCAGGCGTCGACCGAATCCGGCCGCCAAGACCATTGCCTGCACTGTCAGCCTCCGCCGCCGGTGGGCCACATGTGGCGCTCGCGGTGCTCGAGGACGACCTGAACATCCGGAAAGGTCGCGCGAAGTCGCTCGGCCAGGCGCTCGGCAAAATACACGGACCGATGTTGTCCACCGGTGCAGCCGAACGATACAGACAGATGATCGAATCCGCGGCGGCGGTACTCTTCGACCTGCGAAAGGCTCAACCTCAACGCATGCTCCAGGAATTCCCCGGCCTCGGGCAAACCTGACAGGTGCTCGATGACCCCCGCGTCGAGCCCGTTGAGGAACTGGAATTCGCGTTGCCGCCCGGGGTTCGGAATCGCACGGCAGTCGAACACGTGACCGCCGCCATGACCCGATCGGTCTTCCGGATAGCCGCGCCTGTAACTGAAGCTCCGGACATGGACGGTCAGCTGCCGTTCCCCGGCGGTCTGTTCCACGGCGCCACCCCAGGTATCCGCAATGCGTCCGAACACCGCCTCCAGCTCCGGCATCTCGGCAGGCAGGCCGTCCGACAGCAGCGCGGCCAGATTCCGGGCGGCAAACGGCACACTGCGCAGAAACCGCGGCTTCCGCTCGAAGAAGCCACGATACCCGTAAGCGCCCAGGGCCTGGGCAATCCGCACGATCACGAACCCGCGGTAGGCAGTCATGAACTCCGCTCGGTCCACGTCCACGTACGACTCGAGCACTGAGAGATAATGCAGCAGCAGCTCGTCACGCAGGGCCTCGGGAATTCCCGCCTTCGCGTCATACAGGAGCGAGGCCACATCGTACGGCAGAGCCCCGCGACGTCCTCCTTGATAATCGATGAACCGCGGGCCGGACGCCGTCAGCATGACGTTCCGCGATTGAAAATCACGATACAGGAAGTAGTCCCGACTCTCTCCGAGCAGCAGCTCTGCCAGCGTATCGAAATCGCGCTCGAGTCGCGCCTCGTTGAACGGCACGTGGGCCAGCTTGAGAAAGTGGTACTTGAAATAGTTCAGGTCCCACGTGATGGACCGGCGATCGAACTCCGCATGCGGATATGCCACCGAGTAGTCCACGACCCGGTGCCCTTCCACCTGAAACCGAGGCAGACATCCGATCACTTCGCGGTACACCGGCAGGAAGGTGAGTGGGAATCCGGCCCCTTCGCTCTCGCGTGCCACCTCAAGGGCCGAGAACAGCGTGACATCACCTAGATCTTCGATGAGATATATACCATTATCTTCATCTACGGCATATATTTCAGGAACAGGTAGCTCGATGGTGCGAAAGGCCCTCGTGAACGAAACGAAGGCGCGGTTTTCTTCATGATCCGGGCCGACGGCACCGATGGCGGACGTCCCGTCGTCGGACAACAGGCGACGATACGACCGATCGGATCCGTCCCCGGCCACGCCGACGACGGCAGATGGGGACCGGCCGAAATGATCTTCGAACAGACGTACCAGCCGCTCCTGCACTCCCGCTACTCTACTGGCACGGTCTCGGGCTGTCGCGGCCCCATGAGGACGGCGATCCAGCGGGTCTCATCGACGGCATCCAGGAGGATGCGGAAGATCATGGTGAGCGGCACGGAAAGGAGCATCCCGATCGGACCCAGAACCCATCCCCAGAACACGAGGGACAGGAAGACGACGAGCGTCGAGAGGCCGACACCCTCGCCCATCACCCTGGGTTCGATGAGGTTCGCCAGGACGAAGTTGATGACGAGATAGCCAAGCGCCGTAATCAGCGCGCCGCTGAACCCCATCTGCACCGCCGGCACGGCCGCGATCAGCGACCCGATATTGGGAATGTAGTTGAGGACGAACGCCAGCGTTCCCCACAGCAGCGGGAAATCGACCTCGAGGATGATCAGCCATACCGCGACAAGTACGCCGGTGGCCAGGCTGATCAGCGTCTTGAGCATCAGATACCGCTTGATGTTGTCACTGATTTCCGCGAACCGCGCCAGGTGCTCCTCGTGGTGGGCGAAAGCGACCCGGGTCTTCTGACGGAATCCGGACCACTCGAGAAGGATAAACGTCATCGTGAGCAGAATCAGAACGATTCGCCCGAGCACATCACCGATTCCGGTGAAGATCCGTCCCGCTACCGATAGAATGGCGGCCGGGTCGAACGTGTCGGCGACCATTTCCCGGGACACTTCCACCCCGTGCGCCGCCAGCCAGACGAGCAGACCTCCGATCTCTTCCTGCAAGCGCTCGTTGTAGAACGGCAAGCTCTGCGTAAAGCCGAGTATGGACGTGCCAATCACGGTGCCAAACGCCAGCGACATGCCGAGCAACACTACGATGATCAGGCTGACGGCCAGCCATCTCGGTACGCCCCGGGCCTGCGCCCAGGACATCGGCCCGGCGAACAACACGGCCAGAATAATCGAAAGCAGGAACGGGACGACGATGTCGGCCGAGGCCCGCGCCCCGGCCACCAGGACTACGAAGGCGGCAGCGCTCAGCAGCCAGCGCGCCGCTCGCCACTCCCGGCCGAAGCCCTTTCGGTCTGCCTTCCCATTCACCATGCCGTAAGCTAACCTCTCGAACCCATACCTCGTCAACGGATGTGAAGGCGCTTGGACATCATTGCGCACATTCGGCCGATCGTCGCCGGGCTGATCGGCATCACGCTGTCCGTCGTCGCGTCGGTGCACGCGATCTCGACGAAACGCGAGGTGCGGGCGGCCATCGGCTGGATGGGGCTCATCTGGCTGCTGCCGTTCGGGGGCGCCGCACTGTACGCACTGCTCGGGGTGAATCGGATCCGCCGTCGCGGAGGCCGAATCCGCCGACAGATGCATTCGCTGCAACCAGACTCCGCGATCCCACCCCTGGCCTTCGGGGCTCACCGTGAGGCGCCTCCGCTGCCGACGGAACCCGGGCCGACACCTCTGGCTCCGCCCGCCCCCGTCCCGCTCGGGGGTCTCATGCGAGTGGGCAGCGAAGTCACGGGTCTACCCCTGCTCGAAGGAAACCGTGTCGACATTCTCGTCGATGGTGATGAGGCCTTCCCGGCGATGCTGAACGCCATTCGCGGCGCGGAACGTTCGATCGGGCTCTCGACCTACATCTTCGACATGGACGAAGCCGGTGAGCCGTTCGTTCAGGCACTTTCGGATGCCACGCGACGTGGTGTGGACGTTCGCGTACTGGTCGATGCGGTCGGAAGCCTGTACAGCTCGCCTCCAGCGCCGAAGACCCTCCATGCCCGGGGCGTGCCGACCGCTTCGTTCTTGAAGTCGATGCTTCCCTGGCGAGCCCCGTATTTCAATCTGCGGAATCACAGGAAGATCCTGGTGGCGGACGGGACCACGGGCTTCACCGGAGGAATGAACATTCGGGCTGGATGCTTCGCCGCCGCGACGAGCGATCGCGTCCAGGATCTCCATTTTCGGGTCGAAGGTCCCGTCGTGTCCCATCTCGTCGACAGCTTCGCGGGAGACTGGGTATTCACCACGGGCGAGCGGTTGGAGGGAGCCGCCTGGTTTCCCCCGCTTGCGTCCCGGGGCGAGATCGCTGCCCGCGGCGTCTCAGACGGTCCGGACGAGGACTTCGAGACACTCCGCTGGACGTTGCTTGGCGCTCTCGCCTCGGCCGAGCACACCGTGCGGATCGTGACCCCCTACTTCCTCCCCGACCAGACCCTGGTGACGGCGTTGAATCTCGCCGCCCTTCGCGGCGTTACCGTCGACATCGTAATACCGGAGAGTAACAACCTGCGCGTCGTCGGCTGGGCGATGCTCGGCCAGATCCGCCAGGTCCTGAAGTTCGGCTGCCGCGTATGGCTGACACCTCCGCCTTTCGACCATTCGAAGTTGATGATCGTGGATCACGCCTGGACGTTGTTCGGTTCCGGCAACTGGGACCCCCGTAGCCTCCGTCTCAATTTCGAGTTCAACGTTGAAGCCTTCAATTCCGTGTTCGCGCAACGGGCCGAAGCGGTCGCCTGGCGAAAGATCGGCACGGCCCGGCGCCTCACCATCGAGGAGGTCGACGACTGGCCATTGACCCAACGCGTTCGCAACGGACTCGCCTGGCTCGGCTCGCCCTACCTCTGATGAACCAGCCATGCCCGGATGCCCGGCCCTCGATCTACGTCGTCGATGCCTTCGCGAGGCAACCGTTCCGGGGGAATCCGGCCGCGGTCTGCGTTCTGCGGGAATCCGCCGAGGAACATTGGATGCAATCGCTGGGTGCGGAAATGAACCTGTCGGAGACGGCATTCGTGTGGCCGAAGCACGGCGCCTGGGGGCTGCGGTGGTTTACGCCGACCACCGAGGTTGACCTGTGCGGTCACGCGACGCTGGCGGCCGCCCACGTCTTGTGGGAGACCGGAGTCGTCGAACGGACGCGGCCGGTCGAGTTTCATACTCACAGCGGCAAGCTGACGGCACGGCGTGCCGCTGAGGGCATCGAGATGAACTTTCCGGCGGAGCCAGCGGTTGAGTCACGGGCGGAGGAAGCCCATCCGGGACTGATCGACGCACTTCGGCTGTCCGACGTTCCGCCGGCGATTGGCAGGAACCGACTCGACCTGCTGGTCGAACTGCGAGACGAAGCCGCCGTGCGCGCTTTGACGCCAGACTTGGCAGCCGTGGCAGAACTCGGCGTGCGGGGCGTGATCGTGACCAGCCGGCCGGGACGCGCAACGGCAGAGAGCATTGGAGTCGACTTCGTCTCGCGTTACTTCGCCCCCGCTGCCGGCGTGCCCGAAGATCCGGTTACGGGGTCGGCCCACTGCGCGCTCGGTCCCTGGTGGGCCAGGCGACTGGGCAACAGCCGCCTCCTCGGGGCGCAGCTGTCGGCGCGGGGTGGGATCGTAGGTGTGGAATGCGAAAGAGATCGAGTGTGGCTGAGTGGTTCCGCCGTGACCGTCCTGCGGGGTTCGCTCAGCGAGGCCGCGGCCGACGGATCCCATCGGAGGATTTGACCGGATGAACAGCATACGGACACATGCGGACCTGCAGGACGTGCTGTCCCTGGACAGGGCGGTTCTGTACAAACACAGCACGCGCTGCGAGCTGAGTATCTCGGCCCGGCGTCACGTCGAGCAATTCGCGGATAATTTCCCGGTTGCGCAGGTATTCCTCGTCGATGTCCTCCGCGACCGATCCCTGTCCGATGAGGTGGAAGAGCTTCTCGGGGTCCGCCACGAGTCTCCCCAGGCCATACTGCTGGAGGGCGGAAAAGCGGTTCGGCACGCGTCTC
>JAOTWC010000041.1 GCA_029863105.1 Gemmatimonadota bacterium
GCCCAGCACCTGAAACTCGATGGCCGCGATGCCGAGACCCTCCGCCTCCGCCGCTTCGTCGCTTCCGGCGACCGGCTCGGATCTGAGCACGATCAATTGATCGCCGCCGGCGGCCTCATAGTCCGCGAGCAGATCATCCGCATCGCGTTTGACCGCTTCGGCCTGCGCCGGTATGTCCTGCGAGGCGAAGAACCGGATCGACACCACGTCCTCCAGCCCGCTCAACAGCTGTCTGGTCGGCTCCGAAAGCGTGTAAGCGCCACCCGGAGTCAGATCCCATCGCCCGCGGATGTGGCGCCCGAGGAGGTTGACGACCACACAGATCGCCAGGATGCCGATTACACCGGCCTGAAGCTTCCGGAAACTCGCCCCCGACGGATTGCGGCGCCCGCGCTGTAACAGCAGGTATGCGAGGCTCAGGAATGCGAGCGTGACGGTAAGGAAGTAGGCGATGTCGCGCAGGTCGAGCACGCCCCGCGTGATGTTCGAATGGTGGGCCAGCACTCCCAGGCGCTGGGCGGCGGCAGCCGCGATCGGTGGCAGGCCCTGCAGGACGACGGGCAGGCTGAAAGCCATCAGGACGAAGGTCGTCGTCGTCGCGATGATGAACGCGGTGATCTGGTTGCGCGTGGTCGCCGAAGCCCACAACCCGATCGCCACGAGCGCCCCGCCAAGCAGCAACGTGCCGACGTACTGCGCCACGGCCGGTCCCGCGTGCGGATTGCCCCCCACATCCAGGGCGAACCAGGCCGCGACCGTCCCCGACAGGGCCACGGCGAGGAAGCCGAGCATGCCGATGAACTTGCCGAGCAGGTACTCGACTTCGCGGATCGGCTGGGCCAGCAGGAGCTCGATGGTTCCTCGCGCCCGGTCCTCGGCGATGGACCGCATGGTCATCGCGGGAACGAGAAACAGCAGCAGCCACGGCATCAGCGCGAACATCGGGCGCAGGCTGGCTTCGGCGGTGACGAACACCGTGCGGAAGAAGAAGAAAAAGTTCGCGGCAAGAAACACGACCAGGAGGATGTACGCGGTCGCCTGGTCGAAGTACGCGCGAAACTCCCTCGCTGCCACGGCATACAGGTTGCGGCCGCTCATGCGCCCGCTTCCGTCAGGTCGCGGAAGATCTGCTCGAGATCCTCACGTTCACGACGGAGCTCCCACACGGTCCAGTTTCGGTCTCGCGCGAGGGCGAATATGTCCGGCCGTGGGTCCTGGCCCGCCGCTCCCGCGACCACGAAGCACGGCCGGTCACCCGACTCGGGAACCGGAGCCACCCGCTCGACAGACGACAACCCCTCGAGGGCCGCCCGGGCCTCGCCGGAACCGGCCTCGAGTTCGACCCTGACACGCACGCCCGCCTTTCCCGCCAGCAGCGAGTCGACGGTGCCGTCGGCGATCAGTCTCCCGTCCTTGATGATCAGAAGTCTGCCGCACGTGGCCTGAACCTCCTGCATCACATGCGTGCTGAGCAGAACCGTCCTGTCGGCCCCGAGGTGCGTGATCAGCTTGCGGATTTCGACACGCTGGCTGGGGTCGAGCCCCTCGGTGGGCTCGTCGAGTACGAGCACGTCCGGCTCGGACAGAATCGCCTGGGCCAGTCCGGTACGCTGGCGGTAGCCCTTCGACAGATGGTCGATCGGCCGATAGAACATGTCGCCGATCCCGGTCTGTTCGACGGCCCGATCGATCCGGGTGCGCAGGTCACGTCCGCTCAACGCCCGGAGGCTGCCCATGTACTCGAGGAACTCCGCCACGAGCATGTCTCCGAACAGCGGGTTTCTCTCGGGCAGGTAGCCGATCCGGCGGCGCGCTTCGATGGGAGCCTCGGCGACCGACATCCCTTCCACCTCTATCCAACCCGCGTCAGGCTCGAGGGCCTGCGTGATCAGGCGCATGGTGGTGGTCTTCCCGGCGCCGTTCGGGCCGAGAAAGCCGACGACCTCGCCCCGACCGATGGAAAACGAAACGCCGTCCACGGCACGTACGTTGCCGAAGCTCTTGGACACGTCGTGCAAACGAACCAGCGACATGGCGCCTCGTAGTGTGTGGAAAGGAGCGGCAAAGTACCCCAGGTCGGCCACGTGTCAAGCTTGCTTCCGTCCTTCGTACCGGCGAGTTTCGAGCGTTGGACGCCAGGAGCGGGAACGTGTTTCCGGGTGGGCGTCCGCGCCTGTTTTCTGTATCGGTGTAACGGCTCCGATGCGTCACCCATCAATCACACGACGAGATCGCACGATGCGAATAGCCATAGGCACGGACGACGGGCTGCGGGTCATCAGATGGCTGGCCGGTGAACGTTCCGGCACCGTGACGTCGAGGGCGTTCGACGGACACAGTGTCGTTTCGCTCACTTCTCACTCCGGCGTCGTCTACGCGGCCGTTCCCGATTCCGGCGTTCACAAGACCAGCGACCGGGGAGCGACGTGGCAGCCCGCGGCAGCATTGCCTTCCGGCGTTCATGCCGAGACGCTCGCGGTCTCCCCGTCTGGCGACCTTCTCGTCGGGACCGAACCGGCGCAGCTTCTTCGGTCTACCGACGCCGGTGCCTCGTGGATCGACCTCGCGGGGTTCGGCGCGTTGCGGGAGACGGAAACATGGTCGGAGTATGGGGGGCGGGCGGCTCACGTGGAGGCCGTCGCGTTCGATCGCCACGATGCGGCGCGTCTGTACGCCGGGGTCGAAATCGGTGGAGCCTATCGGAGTGACGATCACGGTCAGACCTGGAACGGGGTGAACGACGGTCTGTACGACGACATTCACGACCTCGTGGTCGATCCGCGCGACGGCAGTCGCCTGTTCGCCGCGACGGGGGGCGGGCTGTATGTCAGCCGCGACCGCGGCGCGGACTGGCGTCCGATGGCCGGTCCAGTCGGGAGCCTCTATGCGACGCGACTGCTCGCGATCGCCGGAAGCAGGGCGGCGGCTCCCTCCCAGACGCTGTTGCTGCTCGGGACGGCCGATGGTCCGCCGTCCACCTGGGGCAGGGCGGGTCAGAAGGGCGGGGGGAAGTCGTGGATCAGCTCTGACTCCGGCTCCACCTGGACGCCTCTCGAGCCGACGGCGCTTAAGGGCGGAACGCCGATCACGGCGTTTGGTGCGGATCCGGCAGATCCCGCGACGGTGCTCGTGGGCACCGCCGGCGGGCGGCTGCTGCACGGTAATCTCGTCGAAGGGCGGTGGCAGCAACTGGTGTACGGGGCAGGGGCCGTTCGCACGATTCTCGTGGTGTGAACACGTGCGCGTAACCGAGATCTTTCATTCGATTCAGGGCGAATCGTCGTACGCCGGGCTGCCGTGCGTGTTCGTTCGGACGACCGGCTGCAACCTGCGCTGCGTCTGGTGTGATACGGCCTACGCTTTCCAAGGCGGACGCGACATGTCGGTGAGCGAAATCCTGGCGGAAGTGGAACGGCTGGGCGGCGGGTGCCGGCTCGTCGAACTGACCGGCGGGGAACCCCTGTTGCAACTCGACATCGGCGAGCTGGCGGAGGCGCTTATCGGACGCGGCTTCACGGTTCTGGTGGAAACGAGCGGCAGCGTTCCCGTCGATCGGGTGCCCGAAGCCGCCGTGAAGATCGTCGACTTCAAATGCCCCGGTAGCGGGGAAGTGGAGTCCAACGACTGGACCAACCTGGAACGCATGGATCCGACCCGCGACGAGATCAAGTTCGTGATCGCCGACCGGGCGGATTACGCTTGGGCGAGAGACCAGGTCGTCGAGCGGCAGCTTGACCGCTTTCCGGTACATTTTTCCCCGGAATTCGAAGCCATGGACCGGCGTGAACTGGCAGGTTGGATTCTGTCCGACGGGCTCCCGGTTCGGCTGCAGCTGCAACTGCACAAATTCATATGGGATCCGGCCGAACGAGGCGTCTGACCGGGTTGTTGACTCCTGCTTCATCCGGCTATAACATCCTCTAGGCACTTAGTTTGTGATTATGGATCCTAAACTAGATTTTTGGTTGACCGAACTTCGACACGGCCCCGCATCCGTTTCGGAACCAGGCTCATGGAGGTCAGCATGAAGGCGTCACATGTCGTTCGATTTATTACCTGTACGGTCGGGTTGGTCCTTGTGGCCGCGGGCTGTACAGAAACCAATACCGAGACCATCTTCGTCGATCGACCGCTGTTCGACGACCCGCCGGCCGCCGCGTCGGGGTTCCTGGGATACGGGACGGCTGACGCCCAGGCGGAAGGGTTCACCGTTTGCGGCAATTGCCATATCGGCAAGCAGAGCGAATGGGAGCTCACGCATCACGCAGACGCCTGGAACACCCTGCAGAACAGCGGCCACGCCCAGCCGTTCTGCGAGGGGTGCCACGCGGTCAGCGAGAACGGAAACGCCGCCGAGGGTGACGTGGGCTGGGTAGCCACGGCGGATACGCGCTACTACGACGTGCAGTGCGAGAGCTGTCACGGTCCGGGCTCCGGCCATGTCTCGAACCCCGGCGCGGCTCAACCGCTGGCCTCGATTGCGGTCGACCTCGACCTGACTTCGGGTTGCGGCGAGTGCCATCAAGGTTCGCATCATGGTTTCGTGGACGAGTGGCTGCAATCGCGGCACGGGCCTATCGAGAGTAACGCAGGAGCTCGAGATCGCGGAGGCAGCTGTGCGTCGTGTCACGAGGCTCGGGGTGCACTGCTGGCGCTGGGCGAAACCGCGCCCTTCGTCGAGAAGGACGGAGTGGCGAACCTGCCGATCGTGTGTTCGGTCTGCCACGATCCGCACAACGCGACGAACGAGCACCAGCTCCGGTTCCCGGTCGATGTGCCGGACGTCAACAACAACCTGTGCATGAAGTGTCACCAGAGGCGAGCCGTTCCCGAGGTCGACAACTCGCGGGGACCGCACTCGCCGCAGGGTCCGTTGCTGCTCGGTGAGGATGTGGGTTGGATTCCGCCGAACTTCAACACGAACATCGTTCGCGGCACGCACGGTTCGGCCCAGAACGAGAAACTTTGCGTGACCTGCCACCTGCATGCGCGCGACATCACGGATCCGGTCTCGGGCGACTTCGTGTTCAGTTCGAAGGGCCATCTGTTCAAGCCGATACCGTGCCTGGACCCACAGGGGGTCCCGGTCGGAACAGACTGCGACGTCAGCGAACGGTCGTTCGCCTCGTGCACCGGGGCCGGTTGCCATGGGGACGAGACCGTCGCTCGGAGTCTGTATCTGGTATCGACGGGTCGCATAGCCGCTGCGGTAGCCGATCTGGCAGCGCAGTTGGCCCAGGTGCCAGCTACCGAGTTTGATACGGAAGACGGCATCCTGACGGTGGCGGAAGGCGCGACCTTCAACCAGAAGCTGGGCGAGATTACGAGCTCGGCGATTCACAACCCGTTCCTGACGGAGGCCCTGCTGCTCGGCAGCATGGTGGCGGTCGAGAACGAATACGGCATCGCTCCGCGGATTCTCCCGTCGGAGATGGCCGCCCGCTGGAGCGAGATCGGCCGCTGACGCCGGTCTTGGTACACGAAGCAGGAGCCGGGTGGCCACAACTGCCCGGCTCCTTTTGCTTATGCCAGTGGGAGCCCGTGCTGTATGTGCATGCGTTGCCTTGATCGCTAACCAGTCAGCGGAGGTGCGGTAGGGTGCGACCGAAGCTGTCGTCCAGGCTGAGTTCGAACGACTTGCTGCTCGTCGGCGTCATCGTGTTCTCGCTCACGCTGGGGCTCCTGATCGTCAGCGCGTACTTCGTGCCGAGCCAGCAGCTGGAGATCCCGGGTCTGCAGCCCGCCGTTCGAGTCGCGGACGTGGACAGATTCCCTGCGGGCACGAGCCGGCGCGTGAGTTGGGGGGATCGCCTGATCCTGGTCGTGCACCGGACGCCGGGCGAGTACTTCGCGGTCCAGGGTACGGCTTCGAGCGATGGGTGTCTGCTGCGCTGGGATGCCGATGCCATGCGGGTCGTATCTCCATGTTCGTACGTCGTGTACGATCTGACCGGCAACGTGGTGGCGGGCCTGACGACCAAGCCGCTCGCACAGTACCGCGTGTTCGAGCGCGAGGCCGTCCTCTACGTGACGGAGGCCGATCATGGTTCGTAGCGCGCTCTCCTCCATCGGAACCGCCCTGTCCCAGACCTGGCGGGCCGTCAAAGCGAGCACGGACGCCAGTGTACTGGCCACCGCGCGTTTTCTGGGCTTTCTGTACGGGCCCATCGATCGCAGTCTGCCGGTGGATCAGGCGCTCAAGAAGACGCTCAACTACCGGTTGGCGCCGCATGTCGGCTGGCGTCATTCGTTCGGGGGCATTGCCTACCTGCTGTTCGTGATCCTCGTCGCCACCGGCGTGATGCTCGTGTTCTACTACCGGCCGTCGCCCCAGGAAGCACACGCCAGCGTCCAGCACATCGTGTCCGACGTGGCGTTCGGATGGCTGGTCCGGGACGTTCACGCATGGTCGGCCAACCTGATCGTGATCGCGTTGCTCCTCCACATCGGCAGGGTGTTTCTGGAAGCCTCCTACAAGCCGCCGCGCGAGACGAACTGGCTCATTGGTCTATTGTTGATGGTGGTGGTGTTCCTGTTCGGTGCAAGTGGATATCTGCTTCCCTGGGATCAATGGTCGTACTGGCTGGTGGCCGAGATTACACACGCGATGGAGAGCCTCCCGATGTTCGGCGCCACGATGGCGGAGGCCGTTCGAGGAGACGAAGTCGTATCGGGAGCTACGCTGAGCCGGTTCTTCGCGCTGCATGTCGTGCTGCTGCCGTGGGTCGCCGCCGCGTTGCTCGTATACCACTTCACGCTCGTGCGCCGCCGCGGAATCGCACCGCCGATGGGCGTGCCGGGCGATGCGCCGAAAGACGTCGTGGGATCCGGTATCCCGTTCTTTCCGGATCACCTGCTGCGCTCGCTGATCGTATCGGCACTCGTGATCGCCGTGGTGATTACGCTGGCGGCCTTCTTTCCCCGTCCGGTCGGCGATCCCGCGGACATTTCCACCGTCCCCGATTCGCTGGTGACGACATGGCTGCTGGCCGACGTGGCGCGCGCGCTGATCCGGTACGTCGGTCCATGGCTGTTCATCGCCTTGGTAGCGCTGCTCGGGGGGCTTGTCGTACTTCCACTGTTCGATCGCCGTCCGGCGCGACAGTTGCGCGATCGGCGGATTGCCCTGCTGCTCGGCGCGGGGTTCGTCCTCATATTTGCCGCCGCGTGGTACGCAGGACGCCAGATGCGCGACACGCCGCCCTCGATCGCCGTCGAACCTCGTGCCGTCGCCGTTGAGCCGTCCCCGATCTCGACCGAGCCTCTCGGCCCGTCCCCGATTCGACCGGCGCCGTCCGCAGACGAGGGAGGCGTCCCTTGACCCGGTCCCGGCAGTTCCAGTTGACGGTCGCCTTTCTGGCGCTCGCCACAGCTCTCGCACCGCGGCCGGCTCACGCCTCGGTGTTCGTACTGGCGCAGGTCCGGGTCACGCTGGACAGCACGTATGGATGCGTGTCGTGCCATTCGGAAATGCGTCGGTCGTTCATCGCGGGTATCCATTCGGAATGGGGCATGCGGTGTCATGACTGTCACGGGGGCGATCCCGGCGCGTTCGAGATCCCCGCCGGGCACAGGCAGCCGTTCCTGGGCACACCGACGAAGCGCGAAACCGTGCAACTCTGCGCTTCGTGTCACTCCGACCCGAACCAGATGCGGCAGTATGGGCTACCCGCAGACCAGCTGGCCGAGTTTCGGACGAGCCGGCACGGCGAGCTGTTGCTCACTCGGGGAATCAACGACGGGCCGGCGTGCACCGATTGTCATGATGCCCACACCATACTTCCGCCCGAAGACGCTCGGAGCGACGTGCATCCGACCAACATCTCCGCGACCTGCGCGACCTGCCACGACGACGCCGAGATGATGGCCCCGTACGGAATCCCGGTGGACCAGTTCGAGACGTATCGACAGAGCGCCCACGGGACATCCCTGTACGAGGAGGGAAACTACGCGGCGCCGACCTGCGCGAACTGCCACGGCTCGCACGCCGCGCTCCCGGCTCCTCCCGGAGAGGTCCCCAACGTCTGCGGGCAGTGCCACGTTCTCGTGCGCCAGGAGTTCTATGCAGGGCCGCACGGCGATGCCACCCTCGCCGGCGAACTCGCAGGATGCCTTGCATGTCACAGCCAGCACGGCACCGAACACATCCCCAGCGATGGCGTCCAGGCCACGTGCCGAGAGTGCCATGAGAGCGGCGGGCCTTCGGACGCGATCGCCGGGGCGCTCCAGGAGACGCTGGTGCAGGCGGAGCAGGATCTGGAAGCCGCCAGGCGCTCCATCGAGGAGCTCGTCCTCCACGGCCGGGATGTCACGACAGCCCGATTGCGCTTCCGGACGGCCCAAGCCAACCAGCTCCAGCTCGAACTCGTCCAGCACAGCCTGGACTCGGTGCGGATCGAGGATCTCAGTCGGCGCGTTCGCTCGACATCGCGTGGCATTCAGGAGATGGCGGAAGTGAGTTCCGAGCGCCGCTGGGAGCACAAGCTCATGGCGATACCGGTCTGGTTCCTGGCGCTCGCCGTGGTCGCCTTCTCGGCGATCAAGCTGTCTGTCGTCAGGCGCAGCCGGGACTGATCGCATGACTCTCGGGAAGCGCTTCCGCGCGCGGTTCTCTCGCTCGCTGCAGATCCTCATCCAGGTCGGGGTCCTGGTGGTCGTGTTGTCGGCCATCGCCGGCGCCGCATTCATTCACCGGTCCGCTCAGCCCAGCTTCTGCACGTCCTGCCACCTCATGCAGCCGTACTACGATTCCTGGGCGAGCTCATCGCACAACGAGGTATCCTGCATCGAATGCCACTACGCGCCGGGCATCAAGGCCGAGGCGATGGGCAAGATGCAGGCGGCCAACCAGGTCGTGAAGTACGTCACCGGTACGTATGGCATGAAACCCTGGGCCGAAATCGAAGACGCCTCGTGTCTGCGCTCGGGCTGCCACATCGAGGACGAGCTTGTGGGCGAGCTGGATTTCCGCGGCGTCCAGTTCAATCACGACGAACACCTGGGCGAACTGCGCCGCGGCAAACAGCTCCGTTGCACGAGCTGTCACTCGCAGATGGTCCAGGGCGACCACGTCGCCGTGACGGCTGCGACCTGCTACCTGTGCCATTTCAAGGAGCAACCCGAAGGGGAGCCACTGGCCGGATGCACGGGATGCCACCGGGACTTGCCACGGCTCGTCTCCGACGTCGGGCTGGTGGTGGACCATCCGCAGTACGTCGAGGACCTGGTCTCATGTCAGAGCTGTCACGAACAGGTGACATCCGGCCTCGGCGAGGCGGAAGAATCACGGTGCTTCAATTGCCACAACGAGGTCGAGCATGTCGAGCAGCGGGACGACATCACGCTGATGCACGAAGTTCACATCGCCGACCGCAATGTCGAGTGCACCCAGTGCCACAAGCCCATCGATCATCGGATTCAGACGCTCCATGTAGAATCGAAACTCGATTGTGAGTCCTGTCACCAGGGCACGCACCAGGCGCAACAGAGGTTGTATGCCGGTGTCGGAGGGTATGGCGTGGAGGATCGCCCGGATCCGATGTTCGCCGCGCAGGTCAGCTGTAAGGCTTGCCACGAGCTGAGCCGCACGATCGATGCGCACGCGACCGTGACGGAAGCCGGGGAGGCATCGTGCATGTCGTGTCACGGGGTGCGCTACGCGAACATTCTCCCGGCCTGGCAGGAGGGCTTGACGAGGCGAGTCAGAACGGCGGGGCGCCTGCTCGCTGACGTTCGTTCGGTTTCGGGGACGGCTCCGGTACGTACGCGGGTGCAGGTGGACAGTCTCGTCAGGCTCGCCGCCGGCAACATCGACATCGTCGAGCGCGGCAAGGGCGCACACAATGTCCAGTACTCCGACGAACTCATCCGGGCGTCGGTGGCGATCCTCCAGGAAGCGATTCGATTGGGAAGGCTCCCGGTCGCGAACGCCAATCCGGACCTCGGCCCACGCCTGACGGCTGGCGGCTGCAGCGCCTGTCACCTGGGTATCGAGCGCTCG
>JAOTWC010000042.1 GCA_029863105.1 Gemmatimonadota bacterium
GATCGTCCAACTCGGCCCGCACGGCCACCGTGGCGGCCTGGAGTGAGGCCAGGGGGTCGAGCGGATCGTCGAACAGCAATCGAAGCGTCACGCGATCGATTACCTGGGCGGACGCGAGGATGGGTGCCGTGCTGTCCGCGGGCAGTATCCAGAAATCGACGCCGACCGTGGCCGTGTCCTCTGACAGCACGAAGGCCTCGACGGCACCAGGCTCGAACTCCGCGTCATACTCGAAGTCGCGATCCTGATCGATGAACGCCATGGCGTCGTACCTGTCATAGGGAACGCCCGGCAACCGGAACACGCCGCCCGTATCGCTGACGGCCGTGTACGGAACGGAGTCGGCGGACATGAAGAGCAGGCGGGCGTCACGAAGTCCACGCGCCGTAACTCCGTCGTAGACTCGCCCCTGCACGAGAGTGGGCGATACGTCGCCGCCGGTTGAGAACAGCAGCTCGATGGGAGCAGCCGTCCGGTTGTTGACGAGATCGGAGATTCCGGCCGGCAGTGCGAAGTAGTAGACGATTCCGGCTTTCCAGCCTTCCACAGGACGAATCCTGATCCGCGAGCGTCCCGGAGTCACGCGATAGCGGCCGGCAGGCGAGGCACGCAGCGTCCGGTCGAAGCTGCGCGGGTTGGAAATCGGCTCGTCGAAACGAATCCAGGCATCGCCTTCGAGTCCGGGGACGGTCTCTCCATAGGCCGGTCGCGTCTCAATGGAGCGCGGAGGCGCGCGATCGGGAGGCGTTCCCGGAGGCAGTTCCTGCTTCGCGCACGATCCCAGGAGCGCACACAACACGAGAACCGACCGGGGTCTCATCCGCCGTGCATCAGGAACGCCTGCCGCTTCTCCAGCAGGCGCTCGAGGCGTTGCTCCAACGACCGCCGCTTCTCCCGTTCCCGATCGACGATTTCCGGCGGAGCTCGCTCCGTGAATCCGGGATTCGCCAGGTTGGCGGCCGCCGACTCCAGCAGACCCTGCAGCCGCTGCAACTCGTCGGAGAGCCGCACCCGCTCGCGGTCCAGATCGACGATCCCTTCCAGGGGCAGGAACAACTCCGCGCCCGTCCTGAGCACGGCGTGGGCACCGGGCACGCCGGATGGGATCGCCGGCATGACCGCCAGGCTGGACAGGCGCGCGAGCGACAGTGCGCCAGCCTGTTCCTCGGCGAGGGCGTGTCGCAGGCCGGCGGACGGATTCGCCACGATGAGTTCCACCCTGCGACCCGGGTCGATGCCATACTCCGAGCGGAGGTTGCGCACCACGCCCACGAGCTCTTGCAGATCCTCCATCGCCCCGACCGCGACGTCCCATGTCCGGATGTCCTCGCCCGCCGGCCACGGGCCCGCAAGGAGCGTGTCGTCGGAATCCCGACCGGGAAGGTGGCAGAACAATTCCTCAGTGATGAACGGCATGACGGGGTGCAGCAATCGCAGCCACCCGTCGAGCACGAAGGCAAGGGTCGCCGCCGCCGCATCGCGGCTTTCGGCCCCGCGGTCCCCGCGCAGCCGGGGCTTCACCAGCTCGAGATACCAGTCGCAGAAATCGCCCCACACGAACCGGTAGGTGCGCTCCGCTGCTTCGTGCAGTCGAAACCGGTCGAAGTCGCCTGTGATTTCCCGAGCTTCTGAGCCGAAGCGGGAGAGAATCCACTGATCGGCCACTTCCAGCCTGGTGTCGGCGGGCGACCGATTCACGTCCTCGGCCCGCAGCTCCGCCAGTGCGAACCGAACGGCATTCCAGATCTTGTTGGCAAAATTCCGACCTACCTTGAAGGAGCCCTCCAGGTCGGCGTGATCGAGGTGCATGTCTGTTCCGATGGCCGCAGCCGACACGAGAGTATACCGCATCGCATCGGCACCGAACTTCTCCACGACCTCCAGTGGATCGACGCCGTTTCCCAAGGACTTCGACATCTTTCGCCCCGCAGCGTCGCGTACCGTGCCGTGCATGAGCACGTCGGTGAACGGCAGATCGCCCATGAACTCGAGCCCGGCCATCACCATGCGGGCAACCCAGAAGAACAGAATCTCCGGCGCCGTGCTCAGGGCACTTGTCGGGTAGAACGTGGCAAGGTCCGGGGTCTGCTCGGGCCACCCCAGGGTGCTGAACGGCCACAGCCAGGAACTGAACCAGGTGTCCAGCACATCGGGATCCTGACGCAGCTGGCCGGCACAGGCTGGGCACGTGTCCGGGTCGATGCGGCTGACGATCACTTCGTCGCAGGCATCACAATACCATACAGGTAACCGATGGCCCCACCACAGCTGGCGGCTGATACACCAGTCCCGAACGTTGGTGAGCCAATGCTCGTAGGTGGCACCGTAGCGTTGGGGGTGGAAGCGCAGGCGTCCATCGCGATAGGCCGCCAGGGCCGGTTCGGCCAGCGGCCTCATCTGGACGAACCACTGGAGGCTCAGCCGGGGCTCGACCGCCGTGTCGCACCGGTAGCAGTGGCCCACCGAATGCCGATGGTCCTCGATCCTCTCCAGCAACCCGGCAGCGTCGAGATCGGCAACCACGCGGCTTCTCGCTTCGAAGCGATCCAACCCGCGATAGGCCTCGGGGGCGTTGTCGCCCATGGACGCGTCGTCGTTCATGACGTCGATGCTCGGCAGCCCATGACGAGCACCAACCTCAAAGTCGTTCGGATCGTGGGCCGGCGTGATCTTGACGAATCCCGAGCCGAACTCGGGATCCACATAGGTGTCTGCGATGATCGGAATGCGCCGGCCCGTCAGCGGGAGCTCCACCTCCCGTCCTATCAGACTGCGGTAGCGCTCATCGTCCGGGTGCACTGCGACTGCGGTGTCCCCCAGCATCGTTTCCGGCCGAGTGGTTGCTACGACCACCGATTCCCCGGAACTGTCACACAGAGGATACCTCAAGTGGTACAGCTTGCCGTCGACTTCCTGATGTTCGGCCTCCTCGTTCGACAAAGCCGTCAGGCACCGGGGACACCAGTTGATGATATAGTTTCCGCGGTAGATCAGGTCCTTTTCATACAGGCGGACGAACACTTCCCTGACAGCTCGCGACAGACCCTCATCCAGTGTGAACCGGGTACGTTCCCAGTCGCATGAACAACCGATTGTCTTGAGCTGGTCGACGATCCGTGTTCCGTATTCGTCCACCCACTCCCACATCCGCTCGACGAACGCTTCGCGCCCGAGGTCCTGCCGTCGCGTTCCCTCGGCGGCGAGCTGCTGCTCGACCACATTCTGCGTCGCGATCCCGGCGTGGTCCGTCCCCGGGATCCAGACGGCGTCACGCCCGCACATGCGCTGGTACCGAATCAACACATCCTGGATCGTGTTGTTCAGACCGTGGCCCATGTGGAGCGCCGCCGTCACGTTGGGCGGCGGGATCACCATCACGAAAGGATCCACCGCGTTCTCTGCATCGACGTGGAACGATCCGCGCGCCAGCCAGCGGGCGTAGAGGGGGGCCTCGATACCGGAGGGGTCGTACCGAGTGCCGAGTGGATTGGTTTCGGACGGTTCTGTCATGATCGACTTGGGGGTCTTGGAAACGGTCGACGGGTGGCACACTCAGGCGCCGCACGTCCGGCCCGACAGTCTAAGCCTCTGCGCGGTGCGAGGCGAGATGTGTCCTCGCCGACGATCCGCGGTCAGGTGGAGTCGGGTACGGCCTCCAGCGAGTCGCGCGCGCGCCGCTCGAGTTCCTGTTTCGTGCGCTCCCGCATCTCTCGGGCGCGCTCCCGCTGGATGGCCTCCACATCATCCAGCAGGTCCTGCAGCTGGATGTCCCGCAGATCGCGCAGCTCCTGTCGGCTCTCGCGGCCGGCCGGGCCTTCCTCCTGCAATAACTGCTGGAGATTGACCGGGATGACCAGCCCGTTGATGTGGATTCCGTCCGGTGACACTCCCCATTCGTGGCCTTCCTCGCCCGACAGCCACTCCATGGCTCGACTCCGCTGCTCCTCCGACAAAGCAAGGCTATCCAGAATGACGCCCAGACGCGCCCTGATCTCACCTTCGTAGTCGGCGTACGGGTTGGCGGCCAGGTACTCCGGTATCGGTTGGTCACCGAAGTCATCCCACAGCCGCTCATCTCCCTCTCGCGGCTGCAGCTTCTCCGCGTTGGTGAGTCGGGGAACGCCGACACGGGCTCGTGCCGGAACCGGGACGACGGCCGCTCCATCCGCTGCGTCGGCAGCCGGATCGGTTTCCCGCTCGGGTTCGAGCTGCCGTTCCTCGGGCGGCAACCGAACAGCTTCGGGATCGGCTGCATCCAGGGGAAGCACCTCTCCCACCTGCACGACCGGCAGACCCTGGATCTCGATGAGGCGTCTCGGCGACGGGCTTCGGTACGAGGCCGGGTTCAGCGACAGGGCACGGGCCACGACGAAGATGAGGAACAAGTGAATCACGAGCGAAACGACGAGGCCGACCCTCAGCGCTCGCCCGTAATACCGCCGGCGTTCCTGGACCGTGGCCGGCCGCAGTTCGGTTTCGGTCACGCCGCGGCCTCGAGCCGGGACGGTACGGCGGCAGGCCGACAGGAATTCACCACCGCCACGGCAGGAATCGGCAGCCGCACATCCCGGGCTCCAAGGTCGATCATGTCCCCAGTCTTGGGGGGCAGGTCGTTCAGGCGCGCCGGCACGGCCGGCGTGTGAAACGACGCGGCCACGTTGCCGGTCGATGTCATGTCTTCAACGCCTTCTTCTTCGCGGCGGGGTATAGGACATTGTTCAGTATCAGACGATACCCCGGCGAGTTGCGCCTTAGTTCCAGGTCGGTCTCTGGATCGCCGATCAGATGCTGCGGGTCTTCGGGATCATGCCCGCCCAGAAATGTGAAGCTCCCCTTCCCGTAGCCACCGTGCAAGTACTTGATCGTGCCCAGATTCGAATCGGTGGCCAGCTCGATCACCCCGTGTTTGACGACTCTCCGGCTGAAGCTCGTCGTCAGCCCGTAATAATCGCCCAGCACTCGCTCGTGGGACTGGGTCAGCATCGTCGCCACGGGATCGATCTTTGCGCTGAAGTCGAACAGCGTGAAGCTGCCGAGGGGCTTGCGCCAGGGCGTATTCACCTGGTGCCCGTCGATCTCGCTGAACGCGGACAGCGACGGGTCCAGGACGATCGTCGCGTCCCGAAACGCCATGGACCTCTCCCAGTCCATCGCCGACGTCGCGTTCGGCGCGGGTGGCGACCCGTCGGCGAAAGCTGCGGCGATGTCGACATTCTCGGCGGCCAGAGCCAGTTCGAGGGTTTCCGTGGCGGTGCACATTGCGAACAGGAACCCTCCCCCCTCGACGTACTCTCGAATTTTCCGCGCCACCGCCTTCTTCAATTCGGGGACGTTCGGATATCCGAACTCATTGGCTACTTGCTGGTTACGTGCCACTTCCTCACGTAACCAGTCAGATTTCGTATAGGTCAGATAGAACTTCGAGTACTGCCCGGTGAAATCCTCGTGGTGGAGGTGCAACCACTCGTATTCCGTAAGTTCGCCGTTGAGCACCGCTGGATCCCAGATTCGCTCGTAGGGGATGTCTGCATATTCGAGAGCCATCGTGACGGCGTCGTCCCAGGGCGAGCTGTTCGGAGGCGTGTACACCGCAATGCGCGGAGCTTTCTCGAGCGGGACTGCTTCCATATTGCTGGCTTCGATCTCCGCACGCAGTCCGGCCAGTTCCGCTCCGGTCAGCGAACGCACCGTCACGCCCATCAAGGCCGCCTGCTCCACCACCCTTTGCTGGCTGGGAACCAGGAAGCTTCCAGCCCGGTAGTTCAGCAACCACTCGGCGCTCTCCCCCGTCGAGATGGTCCAATACACGAGCCCGTACGCCCTGAGATGATTATCCTGCGATTCGTCCATTGGTACGAGCAGCATCTGAGCCGACCCCGCACGGACGCCCCCCAATCCGGCACCAAGCGTGAGAGCGCACAGGACCAGCAGTTGTTTCCGGTCGCGGCGCCTCAAAGTGCGGTCGCCTCGCTGCCGCTGGCACCGGCAGGAACGCGGCGGTCCAGCTCCGACAGCAGCCTCCTGGCCACCGGCGCAAGTGCACTTTCCGGATGGTCGATGATCAGACGCTGCAACCAGCGCCTCGATTCCGCCGGCCGTCCGCGCAAGGCGGTCCGCGCGAGGGACAGGAGGGCACCCGGTGTTTCCGACGCTGCCGGAAAGGTCTCCACCAGTGAGAGACGCACGGCCTCGGCTTCCGAGTCGAACTCGCCCTTTTCGAGCGCTCCCGCGGCCAGCCTCATCAGTCCGGCCGACGGCGCACGTATCGGCGCGGAGGCCCACTCTTCCGTGAGCCGCAGCAGGGCTGTCGGGCCCTTCCCCGATTGCAGAGCGTAGATTCCCTGGCCCAATGCCGAGACGTCCAACGAATCCGCCCGATCGAAAGCGTCCAGAAACAGCAGGACCTCCGTGCGCTCACCGGGAGCTCCGCCGTGAATGAAGCCGGCGATTTCCAACTGGGTCCGCGCGAGGCCGACGTCCCCCCCGAACAACGCCAGATAGCCACGCTGGGCCGCGAGACGCGCGACGGTCGAGGCATCCTTCGGTTGAGACGGAGCCAATTCCAGCACCCGGTTCGCCGCATTCAAGTCGTCCCGGCGCACGTGCGCCTGCGACAGCCGAATCACCATGTCCGCCAGATCTCCCTCGCGCTCCGGAAACTCCGCCGCGTGCGTTCCGATCAATCGCTCTGCCGCATCCGGGTTCCGATCGGCCCGCAAGACGACCAGGCTCTGAAGCGCCAGCCGGCGGGTCTCTGATCCGCGGGCCGATTCGGCCAGCACACGATCGAATGCCCGATCCGCGTGATCCCGGTCGCCCTCCTCCATGGCGAGGCTCGCCTCCACCGCTTCCCACTGCTGGCGATCGCCCGGGTCGGTCGCTTCCGCCGCCAGCCTTCCGGCAGCCCAGCGCGCGTGGGGTACGTAGCCCGCATCACGAGCGTCCAGATAGTACTTGCGCAGCAACTGCCATCGCATGTCGAACGGCGCCTGATCGGCCAGCGTTTCAGCGAGCTGACGCGACCACTCCGGTCGATCGATCGCCATCGCCAGTTCCAGTCCCCCCCGTCGCGACGTGAGCGCCACGTCGGGACCGTCCAACGCCCTGCGGATCGAGACGATCATCGCTTCCGACTCGACGCCCGGCGTCCTCAGGTGCGCCACTACCGCGGCTACTCCCGCGTCTCCCCACGCCAGGACACGCAGCCACTCGCGTGCCGCCGCATCACTGTCGCCAACTGCCAGGTGGAGGAGTGCGAGTTCCTGCGAGAACAGGTCGTCATCGTCGGCCCGTTCTCTCGCCTCGGCCAGCACGCGGATCGCGTCGTCCTTGTATCCGAGTCTGCCGTATGCTGATGACAACTCCGCGTACCCCGCCGTATCGGTCGGTCGCGCGGCCACCCATTCCCGCGCGCGGTCGAGAGCCTCGTCGGCGAGGCCCGAGTCGACCAGGGCCCGGATCAGGATCTGGTGGATCGTCGCCTGCTCGTATCCGGCGCGCTCGGCCGCAGCCTCCGCGTACGGAAGGACGAGATCCGGTGCGCCACGATCGGCTCCGAGCTGTGCCAGCATGGCCAGGGCGCCGGCTGCCGTTGGCTGCGACGCGAGAAGTTCAATCAGAACGCGCTCGGCCTCCGCGGTCTGGCCCGAACGCCCCATCTGGGTCGCGAGGGCGAGCGTTCGGCTCTCTTCGGCCCGAGCCCCACTGGTGGTCTGGCCCGGGGCCTCCTGGGCGGTTACGGAGATGGCGAGCGCTATGATCGCCACGCCGCTTGCCCGGATCACGGGGCACCTCCGTCCAGTGCGTTCAATCGGTCAAAGTAATCGAGAATCAGTCGGCGATTGGAGTGCGACACGGCCGACATGGCTCGGTCGTCGGGGTACGGGAATCGCGGTCCGCTGTCGACATCCGGGTATGACTCCGGCACCGAGCCCGGACGGGACAGGTCGGCAGCCGTTGACTCGCGTCGATCGGGATCCTCGTCGCGCTCCAGGGACCGACCCGCATCCAGCAATCGACGGAACAATCGCTCCTGTCGCTGAAGGGTGGCACGGTCCAATCGCCCGGCGGCCATCTGCCGCCCGATTTCGTCCGCTTCGACCGAGAGTAGCTCGGGTCGCGCCGGCAACTCACGGGCCTCGGGTCGCCGGGCTAGCTGTTCGAGCTGACGGGCGATCTCCTGCTGCCGCTCGGCAAGCCGCTGCAACACAGCCTCCATGGGTTGGCCGCTCTGCTGCATGAGCATGAGCCCGCCCGATTCACGGTTCAGCCCTGCCTGGCTCTGGCTGATCTGAGCCAACTGATCAAGCGCTTCCTGCATGCCGGTTGCCGATCCCGCCGATTCCACAGCCCGGCGACTGGCCATCAACTGCCCGGCCAGGTCATTCAGCATCTCGACCAGTGCCAGGCTCTCCCCCATGGCTCCGCGTGGCGGGCCCTCGCGGGCGCCCAAAGACTCACCGAGTTCCTGCATGCGCGTGCGAGCCTCGCTCGCCGTCGTGCCCACATTCCGGTCGATCAGAGCCGTCTTGCGCGCCGCTTCCGACAGAGACTCCAGCAGCCGGTCCAATCCCTGGACGAGGGAAGCCTGCCGGCCGGCCAGATCGGACGCCGCACGCTCCCTTGCCAGCTCGTCAGACAGCGTGGCTTGCTCCCGGGCGAGGTCGAGTGCCTCGCCTGTCGCCCGACCCACCGCGTCCAGCGCCTCCTGCTTCCAGTCCTCGTTGAGCATCTCACGCGCGGACTCGACGGACTCGGCAGCTTCCTGCATCTGACCTGCCGCTTGAGCCGAGGCCGACTGACCCCCGGACTGGCTACCCTGCCGCGCGGCATCCTGAGCTGTCTGCATTTCGCTCACGGATTCCGTCATCCGCGCCAGAGCTTTGGCCAGAGAATCACCGGCCGAATCGAGGCCCTGGCCCTCCAGATCCTCACGCAACGCTTCGAGTCGTTCCATGAGGCGAGCCGCATCCGCCTCCAGACCCTCCTGTTCGTCGGCCCAGGATTCGTCCGGGCGGAACCCTTCCGCCTGGGCCGTCTGCTGGTCGGCAAGTTGCCGGGCCGAATCCGTGGCGTCGTTCATGGACTGCTCCATGGCCACCCGCTCCATGAGGGCAAGCGTCTGCTCGAGCCGAGCTTCCATCTGCCTCAGTCGCGAAGACAGATCCCCCAGCTCCTCCAGAGTCTGCCTTCCATCCAGATTGCGCAGGGCCTCCTCAAGCTTGCGGAGTTGCTCGCCAAGCCCGGTTTCCTCGATCTGGCGGAACAGCGCTTCGAGCTGCTCGAATTTCTCCCGCATGGAAGCGTCCGCGAGCCCAGATTCCTCCGCACCCTCTCGTAACTCATCCATGCGCCGTTTCATATCCGCGATGCGCTCGTCGAGGTCTTCACCGCGCTCCAGCACGCGGCGCGCCTCTTCCGTCGCTCCGAACTCGCTCGCATCCGGTGCCCCCCCCGAACGCTCAGCCCGTCTTCCCTCAGCACGCCGCTGCGCGTCGCGTGCCGCCCGCGCCAGGTCCGCGGCGTCATCCCGCAACTCCCGGGATCCTTCTGCCAGCTCGCCGGCACTCTCGGCAGCCGATCGCCGCAACTCTCTCAGGGTCGGAATAAACACACGGAACGTATCGGAGGCGGTGGCACCGTGCCCCGGATTTCCATCCCGAGCGCGCGCCACATAAAACAGCGTGTCGCCCGGCATGAGATCCAGAACGTCGAGCCTGAGGACGGGTCGAAGAACGATGCGGAGATCCCGCCTCTGGTCCGCCGCTGCCTCCCACAACGGAACGAACCTCGGCTCACCCCGAACGCCGGCCGCGGAAATGCGCCAGGTCTCTAGGTCTACCGCCATCAGTCCGAGATCGTCACGGGCATCGATAACCATCGGCAACCTGAGATCCACCGACGCCGCTGTGTCCCTGCCGGGATAGACGACCTCCACGACGGGAGCCAGGTCTGGCACGACTCGGAGTGTGAAGGGCTCGGGTG
>JAOTWC010000383.1 GCA_029863105.1 Gemmatimonadota bacterium
CCGGCCGCGCTGTATTCCGTTCCGTTGCGCGCAAATCTGGGACGGTTGGTCACGACTGGCATGGAATCGTAGCGTCCGTCCCGGTTGGCGGTCGTTCTCAGCGGGCGTCGGTAGCAGCTCTCGAGGCGACCCGTGAAGAAACCGGGCGGCGCGCCGGCCGGGGACTTTCTGGCGGCCACCCGACTCGCATCGAGGCCCTGCCGGACGGTATCGATCCGGATCGGATTCGAAGCGGGATCGACGAGCAACCGCACTTCGTCGCGCGTGATCCGGAGCACGAACTCCAGACCGACGGGCGAAGCCGGACCGGCTCGGCCGGGCCACTCGAAATCGCCCTCCTCGGGTCGATTCGTGTCGAACCCGACGAGCAGCTCCCGAACCCGCGCCGAGGTGCCGGGCTCGAATGCAAGCCACAGGTATGCCTCGTCCGCCAGCGCCCGCAATGCCATTCCGTCTTCATCGATGTACAGCGGATCCCGGTCGTGCCATTCTGACCTGCGCTCCCGGTAGGTGTCGCCGGAGAACCGCCGGCCCGGCTCGAGGGCCAGGATGCCGTAGTGCTGCTCCGCGTCCATGCGATTCAGCCAGAGTCGATTGCGGTCCAACGGGATTTCGAAATCGATCACGATCCAGTTCTTCTTGAACCACTCGTCGATCCAGGCGAACAGGACACCTCCGGCCATTCCGGCGTCTGCGATCTCGCGTGTGAGGCGACCGTTGATCCGCGCCATGGCCGGTTCATCGTGACCGCCGTGGTGCCAGCCGTGCGGCTCCAGGTGGGCCACGCCGATGCTGGCCGGCACGCCATACTCGGCGATGACGACCGGCACGCCCGGGAGCGCCCGCTTGAGACTCTGCAGGTAGGCGAAGTAGTTGGACGGGCCCTCGGGTCCGCGACCCTCTTGATACTCGGGTTCCAACGCGATGAAATCCGGGTAGTACGGGTAAGCGTGAACTGCGGCGAAGTATCCTGCCGGGAAGTCGTCCGTGGGCCGGACCAGCGAGGCATCGAGAGATGCGGCGTCGTTGTCGTATTCCAGGGGCTCACGCAGGACTGTCTCGCCCAGCGCCTTTCTCAGTCGCAGTTCTTCTTCGACAGTCGTTTCGGTCGGGTGAACCTGGGGGTCCAGGGTTGGCCAGCTCGTGTACCCGATCGGGCGCTGGGTGCCGAAGACCTCCATCTCGTACCTGATCATCTCGTCGCACGCCTTTGCGAGCCACGCATCCATCGGCTGTCCACCGTCCAGTCGGAGGTATTGTCCGTGCCACTTCGTCTGCCAGAAGTATCGCCGATTGAACGCGACGACCGAGAACGGCTCCCATTCCCGGCCGATCAAATACCCAAGCGTCCAGGGCGAAACGTCGGCTGTGTACTTGCCGGAGGCATGTCCGGGGCTGGGCGGGATGACGGCCCACCCGTGCAGCAGGTCGACGACCCGTCGCATTTCGTCGAAGAACGCCGACTCCCACCGGCTGTTTCGGAAATCGCCCTTCGGAGGCACTTCGGCCCAGACGCCATGCATGAGCCAGAGTACACGGTCCGGATGGCGGGCGTTGTGATCGCTCAGCGCCTGGTAGAAGTGCGGTGGGTGAATCGTATACACGCGGATTACGTTGGCACCCATTTCGACCATATCGGAAATCCACGCCGCATAGGTCGTGGAGTCGGGGAACTGGCTCGGATGGCGTCCCGGGAGAGCGGCGCCGAGGTTCACTCCCTTGATGTAGAACTGCTGCCAACCGGCTGGCGTGCGTATCTCGAACCGATCGCCCGCCGTACGCGCGGGGTAGGCCGTCGAGTCCGGTCGGTCCGGGGGTGGACCGATCTCGGGAGCGTCTCCGACGAAGGCGACCTGTCTCAACAGAGTGCTCGCTTCTTCGTGGTGGGGCGCAAGCTCGAGCACGCGCCGGAACAATCTCGCCGCCTGGCGATGGTCGCCCTCTCGCATGGTGACCAGTGCCTTGCCGACCAGGGCGTCCACGTCGTCGGCATGCGCTCGGAGCACCCTGTCGAACAAGGCTCCGGCGCCCGCGACGCTGTCGCGTCGAAGCATGACATACGCCACACCCGTGATCGCTCCGGCGTTCCGGGGTTCGCAGTCCGCTGCCGCTTCGAAGCTTTCCGCAGCCGGCGAGAGGTCTCCGTTGCGGTACGAGCCCCATCCAGCCGTCACCAGGGAATCGACGCTGAGAGGGCAATCCGACACCCGTACCTCGTCGTCACCGCAGGCGGAGGG
>JAOTWC010000384.1 GCA_029863105.1 Gemmatimonadota bacterium
CACCTTCAGATTCTCGAGCAGCCTCGGCACTGCATTGACGTAAAGATCGCCCCAACCGGTGACCGTCATGACGGGGCATTCGATGGCCTCGTAGGACTCGCAAACGGAGCCGTGCGTCCAATAGCCGTCGCGCAGCTGGTGCGCGAACCACGGCTCGGCAAGGAAGGTGAGATTTCGGAGGCGCTCCCGCCACATCTCGCGCCAGCGCTCTCCCACGACCTCGGGATCGGGCGGGCGCGAGGAAAATGAAAGCATCGAGGAGGCCCAGCCGAAGTTTTCGTTCAGCAGGCAGCCGTTCTTGTAGTGGATGTCGTCGTTATAGCGATCGACCGTCGCGCCGACGGCGATGATGGCCTTCAGGGCTTCGGGCGCGCGGGCCGCCACCTGCAGCGAGTTGAAACCGCCCCACGACAAACCCATCATGCCGACGTTTCCGTCGCACCAGGGTTGGGCCGCGATCCAGTCGATGACCTCCAGCGCGTCGTCCTGCTCGAGCTTCAGATATTCGTCTTCCAGGAGGCCTTCCGAATCACCGCTGCCGCGGATGTCGACCCGCACGGAGGCGAACCCGTGGCCAGCGAAAAAAGGATGGATGCGCTCGTCATCGGCCAGTCGCCCATCGCGCCTGCGGTAGGGAATGTATTCGAGGATCGCGGGGACCGGGTCCTGCGCCGCCTCGACCGGCCGCCAGACGCGTGCCGCCAAGCGCGTGCCGTCCGATACGGGAATCCAGACCGTCGGGACCTCGAGAATCTCGTGCGGGAACTCGGTAACCGTTTCGAGGTTCGCTGGTTCGTGTCCGGGAAACACCTCGGCACCTCCAATCCCCGGATGCGCGCGGCCGATTCCTGCGCGGGAATTTCCCGCCTCGCCCTGGCGGAACCGTCCATGACCGACCGGTCGGACAGGGTATCGCATGGGGACGGCGCCTGCACAGACCGAATGCCGGGACAAGCTCATTTTGCCCGAAGCCGAAGAATTACTCATTTGCTGCCCGCCGCCAGAGGCACCACAATCGTGCGGCGGCCGGTTCCGGCCCGTCTCACGGATTGTGGTGGGTACATGAGGTTCGTAGACATCAAGCTCTTCGATTCCTTCTCGGACCGGCTGTTCGGGGGCAATGTCGCCGGGGTCGTGGCGGAAGCAGGCGGCCTCGACGACGGTGACATGCAGAAGATCGCGTCCGAGATCGCGGCCCCCGTCACCGGTTTCGCATCGACGCTCGGCCCGAACGAGTTCGGCGCGAGATTCTTCACGCCGAAGCAGGAAATCGACATGTGCGGCCACGTGGTCGTGGCCCTCTTCATCCAGCTGGCCGAGGACGGCGACTTGGCCGGTGAGGAAAGGCCGGACCGCGGTTCGGCCGGGGCGGTCCGCGCGTGCCTGCGCACCAAGGCTGGGCCCGTCGATGTCGAGGTGCGCCGGCAGGACGGGCAGACGGACCTGGTCATGATGCGGCAGAAACAGCCGGCTTTCCAATCCTGCGCAGTCGATCCGCGGGACATGGCCGGCCTCCTCGGCGTCTCCCCCGACGCCATCGAGCCCGACTTTCCCATCGAGATCGTTTCCACGGGGCTGAGGCATCTGTTCGTTCCAGTGCGCAGCTTGGAGGTCGTGCAGGCTCTGAACCCGGACATGAAGGGGCTGACCGAACTGAGCAGGGACCTTGCGGTCGAAACCGTCGATGTCTTTGCACTCGAGACCGTGCATCCCGGCAACAGCGTCCACAGCCGGGATTTCTGTCCGGCGGTGGGCGTACCGGAAGCACCTGCCTCTGGAACGACCAACGGCTCCTTAACCTGCTATCTCATCCGCAATGGCATCCTGGCCCCCGAGCCCGGGGGAGACGTAACCGTGCTCGCGGAACAAGGATACGAGATCGGACGTCCGAGCCATATTCGGTGCGAGGCCAGGGTCGTGGATGGGGAGATCCGCGACGTACTGGTTGGAGGTACTGCGGTCCGATCCATGGAGGGACGCATCACGCTTCCGTCCGCTTGACGATCAGCCAACGGCCTGACTCCGATAGCTGACCGGTGTACTGTATGCGAGAACGGAATTGGCAGAGGAATCGAAGCAATAAATAGGGAGGCTGCAAAATGAGCACCGAATCTCTTCTGAAGGCCGTCAACAAAGGCGAAATTTCTAGGCGTGACTTCATCGAGCGCGCCATGGCGCTCGGCGTGACATCGGCGGCCGCGGCCGCGATGTTGCCCAAGGC
>JAOTWC010000043.1 GCA_029863105.1 Gemmatimonadota bacterium
GTCCTTCAGCAGAGGCTCGATCGGTCCGAGCCCGAAGATCTCGTCGAGAATCTGCTCGACGAGGTCTTCCCGCTCGTCCAGATTCAGCGGAACCGCCTCGCGTGTCAGCAGCTCGTGTACGACTTTTCGGATCTCCCCGACTACCTCTTCGCGGGCGAGAGACTCGATGCTTGACAGATTCAGCCGGTCGAGCAGCTGCCTGTGGATGCGAACCTTGATTTCCTGGAGGTCGCCCGCAGCGGAAGTCGGTGACCCGACGACCGGCGGGGGAGTGGAGCCGGGCATCCAGCTCAGCCCTCCTGGCTTATCTCTCGGAGTGGGGCCGGCGAACTCGTTCATCACGCATCACTCCGGTTGAAGATCTTTTTGAGCGGTCGGCCGATACTGTCCAACAGTCCCTTGCCGTCTTCGCTCGGTCCAGAGATGCCCGTAAGGGCGCTGACAAATCCCTTCAGATCCTTGGCATAAGCCGTCTTTTCCTGCAGCACGATCGGCTTTCCCTGGTTGATGGAGTTCATCACTGCTTCAAAGTCGTTGCTCAGCGTCCAGAACACCGGGATTCCCAGAGTCTTCTCGATTTCCTTCAACGTGATCGGGGCGTTCGGCTGATAGCGGTTCACGAGGATGCGCAGCCAGTCATCCTCCTTGACCGCACCCATGCGCTCGAGGAGCGGGAGACACCGCGTGATGTTTCGCAGCGAAGGCAGGTCGACGTTCGTCACCAGGAAGACGCCGTCCGCCTGCTCAAACGTCGCGAGCGTCGGTGCCGTGAACGACTTTGAACTGTCCACGATCACGTAATCGTAGTGCTGCTTCAGAAAGTGCAGAATCTGTCGGATTTGATCGCCCGTCACCGTCTCGGCCTTGGCCGGATGGAACGGGGCTGACAGAAGCTCGACGCCTGAGTCGTGTCTCTCGATGTACGAGGCCAGAAGTCCCGCGTCGACGCGATGGAAGTTCCTCACCAGATCGACGAAGCTGAACCTCGGTTCGACGCCGAGCAGCAGCGCCGTCTCACCCAATTCGAGATCGAGGTCGACGAGCAATACGCGACGCCGGGTCAGGATGTGCAGCGAAACGGCCGTATTCGTGGCGACCGACGTAGATCCCGCGCCGCCTTTGGGGCTGAAGAATGCGAACAACTTGCCCGGCTCGCGCTTTCGTTCCTCGACGCCCCGGTGCCCGAACTTCCGGGCGAGTCGATCGATCGTGTCCTGAATCTTCTCGACGGTCACCGGTGCCGGCAGGTACTCTGTAACCCCCGCCTGCATGGCCTGCATGAGCAACTCGGGCGTGAGCACCTCACCCATGCCGACGACCCGGCGGTTGGGAGCTCCTTCTACGAGAAACTGGGCGAACTTGAGCCCCATTACCGGATCGTCGCTCACGTCCAGGAAGATCAGTTCCGGGCTGAGCTGCCGGAGCTGCTCCAGGTGCGAGTCGTTGATCTCGTGGAACGGGACGACAACTTCGAGACCGACCACGATCCCCATGTCATCCTCGCCAACCACCTTCGCAACGAGGCTGCGCAACTCGACATCTGTCGAGATGATCGCGCTTTTGATCTTCTGATCATTCATGGCTGAGATCGGTCTCCGTTAACGTTCTGAATGTCTCAGAGGTCGTCGTCATCGGACATACCGTCCGAGACTGGCTCATCCTGGTCCTGAGTCGGCTGGAGCTCGTGCTGTCGACCCTCCTCGCCGGGCTCGGGGAACGGACCATCCAGGTGCTTCTCCCAGTTCCAACTCTCGGGCTCGCCTGTCGGTAACGGCGGTGACTCATCGGCCGGATACACGATGTGGGGCGTTACGAGCACAAGAAGCTCGCTGCGGTTTTGCCTCATCTCCTTCGAGCGGAAAAGGCTGCCGAGAATCGGAATGTCGCCCAGCAACGGAATCTTGCTGTAATCGGCGACCATGCTGTTGTCGATCAGCCCGGCGATGGCAAACGTCTGGCCGTCGGCGAGTTCTATCTCCGTACTCGCCTTCCGCGACAGGATCGACGGGATGCTGAACCCGCCGATAACGAGCCCGTTCGAAAAGTCCAGACTCGAAACTTCCGGAGCGACCTTCAGTCTCAGCGTTCCACCCGCCTGGATGTAGGGCGTGAAGTCGAGCTTCACGCCGAATTCCTTGAACACGATCGATACGGAGCCTGCGTTGTTGCCGCCCTGGATGACCGGGTACGGGAATTCGCCGCCCGCCAGGAATGAAGCCTCGACTCCGTGCGCGGCCAGCAGGTTGGGCTCGGACAGCGACCGGAACAGGCCGTTGCTTTCGAGTGCCTGCAAGAACGCGGTCAGATTCAGCTCAGGTTCGAACATGAACAGGTTCACGGCGTCCGACAGGACCGAAATCGTGCCGTCGAGATCACCCCTGAATCCGGAGGGCCTTCCCGTGGTCGATCCGATCACGCGGCCATCGGGCCCTGTATAAAGCAGGTTTACGCCCGCCCTCTCAATCGCACTCCGACTGACCTCGGCGAAGCGAACTTTGAGGAGTACCTGGCCAGGTCTTGGAAGGGAAATCTCGTTGACCACGTTCTCCGCACTACCGAGGCTCCGCGCCGCGACGTCCATCATGCGACTGGCCACGCCGGAATTGGACACGGATCCCTTCAGGACCACTGACTTGCCGCTAGCCTCGACTTGTACGTCCTCACCCGGGAACAGACGCCGAAGGTCGGCCTGCAGATTCGCAGCGTCCGGAGAGACCCGCACGCTGTACCAGGCGCGGGTTCCAGCCGCGTCCCAGATCAGCAGGCTCGTCGTTCCCGACGCCTTTCCATTGATGACGAGTTCTCGCGCCGTCACGGGGAGAACGTCGATGATGCTCGGATCCGCGATGGCGACACGAACGACGCTCGCCTGCGTCTCGATCACGCTTGACCCACCTGCGGCCAGATCGATGACTCCCGATGCATCCTGTGCCGATGCGGGGCCCGTGAGAGCGAGCAGCAGCAGCGCCGCCAGAGTGGCCCCGGAAACGTGCGCCCGCAGGCGCCCAAACTGTCTAATCCTGCTCATTAGGAGCCCCCTTCGACGCTTTCAGTACTCAGGTCCGGTCCGCGATAGATCTCGATACCGGTAGATCGCCGCGTTGGAACCGTTCTTCGTGGAGCGGTTCGGGCAGGCGCGCTGCCTGGTAGCAGATTCGGAATCCGGATACCGGTCGTCGTCAGGCTGTCCAGGTCGAGTGTGTTGCGCAGGCCAAGCTGGATCCGGCCCCGGGTCGACGCGAGAATCAGCTTCTCGGCATCCTGGGGCGTAACCAGAAGCGTCACGACGGTAGCCGTCGTAGGCTCGCCATTCTCAGCGGTCTGCACGATCTGGTTCGCCGTGAGGACCGAGACGTTCTGCAGAATCATCTTCGTAATCGGATTGTTCTGCTGCTGCCCGGGATCTATCGTGACGAACACATCCACGCGTGTTCCCGGTAGAACGAACCCAGCGACCTGGATCACTTCGTCCACGCGGACGCTGAGTGCCCTCATGCCTTCCGGGATCACGATCGGAAGACCGCCGCCCGCTTCCTTCAGGGCCATCTTGCCGGACAGGAGAGGTTCGTTGAGCACAACGGGAGTGATCAGCCCGCGGCCGAGAACGTCCTCGACGGAGGAGCTGAAGTTCGCCGGGGCTACGTCCGACGGCCAAGGCGTCAACTTGACGTCCTCGACAGTCAACACGCGGCCGAGCGGCAGGTCCCTCGCTGCGACTACTACTTCCGTGGGCGCCGCCGCCGCGGTCTGAATCGGGCCGACGTCCCCTGACTCGCGTATGATCCGTAACGCCAGCCATCCGGCCAGCAGTCCGGAGGCGAGAGCCAGAACCAGAACGATGATGAGCCTTCTGCTTCGCATGACCAGTTACCCTGCCTTTCCTCGGTTCCTCTTACTTCCGCTCGGGTACGGATACCTGCCGGCCTGAACCGGCAGGGAGGCGCGAGGTTACCCGTCGCCTTTACGTCTTCACTTCGAATGTGTCGGCACGTAAGAATGCGTCAGTACAGAAGGCCGATAATCGCTCCGGCGCAAATTGCTACGCCGTATGGATTTCGAACCCCGCCCGGCTTATCCAGCGTGGGCAGTTCCGTCACCTTCTTTGACAGGACCACTCGCTGCGCCAATCCGACGACCAGGTCCCGCATCCTGAGGAGAGTATCGAGGAGAGCTCGTTGGCGGACGGCGGCGAAAACAGCCATAGCCGCGCCAATGAACGCCGTGGCCAGGATGGCGACGAGGAAGCGTTCCCAGCCCAGGAACGCTCCGGTCGCAGTCAGCAGCTTGACGTCACCGCCCCCCAGCCCGCCAATGGCGAAAAAAGGGACGAAAAGTACCAAGCCGATGGCCGCTCCCTGGAGTCCGTCGATCAGCGCCTCGGATCCGATCAGCCCGCGAACCATCAGGGCAAACACGAATCCGGTGATCGTCAGGACATTCGGAATCTTCGAGTGTCCGACGTCGGTCGCCGCGGCGATCCCCACCATCGTTACCAACCCAATACCAACTACAGCGTTGAGATCCACAGACAGTCCTCGGGTGACTCGTCCTAGGGTCATTCTGTCCGCTTTGCGCACCGGGCACCAGTGCTCTCGGCGGTACCGGATCCGCCCGACTAGCGGACGGACCCGGTCGCTAGCTGCCGAACTACTTAACTACCGCCACCCGACGGGACTCCCGCCGACGACAGCGTGGTGCCGATACGGTTGAAGATCGTCGAAATCGTCGTCCCAAGGAGACGGACGGCAACGATCACCGCAAGGGCAATCAGGCCGATCAGAATGGCGTACTCCGCCAGATCCTGACCGGACTCGTCCAGTAAAAGCGCGTTGAACAACTGAAGCATGGTGTTCCTCCTGGCCTAGGCCGTTGAGGTCCTTCCCCCGGATCGGAGCTCACGCTCCCATCCGTGCCGGAGTACCGGACGCCCCATTGCGACCCGGCCTCTCAATGTGCCCGTTCCTGGTCGGCGAGCCGCCAAGAACCGTGGATCTCGCTGATGCAACACCCACGAAGGAATCATGCCGTTCTCGATCAACCGGACGGCGTGAACTCCAGACGCCGGTTCTTGTCGCAAGCCCCGTACCGCTTTTCCGAGGAAATGCGCGACACTGTAAGTATATGTGATAATGTAATTTAATAATAATGGCAGGGGCGTAGTTCGCGAGCCCAAACGCCTCGTACCGGAAAACGTCTTGCAAACTGCGGCGACCGGGCAGGGAAGGGATCGGAGGTACGGCAGGCAAGAGAGTGCAGAATCGGCTACCCGATTCCCATGTTCCTCAGGTTCGGGTGACGCAGCTTCAGCACACCTTCTCCCCCGGTTTTGTCGACCGGGCGCATCACCGCCGGCAGGCGCCGATCAGTTGTCTGCGGGCTGGACCTCGCAGTAGCGGACGTCAGACAGGATTTCCTCGATGAACACGAGTTCGCAGATCGTTCGACCCCGGGCATCGTCGAACGGTTCTCGTTCAGAGGCGACATACCACTGATACCGATCCTCGCCCTCCAACGCCCGCAACCTCCAGTATCCGTTTCCCGTCAGACCGCGCCGATCGCTGTTCGAGATCACGTCGCGATGCTCGATCGTCATCCCCGGGACGAAGACGCCCTCGATGATGGCTTCCCGAATGTCGTCCGGAGTTTCGGGGTGTGCCAGGAGCCATGCCTCGCGATCCGGGGGGCCGCTCAGGTCAGACGCTGCCCCGCCTGGCCGGTTCGGCAGGTAGGCGTTGCCGGCCGCGCAGGCACTCATGCCAGCAGCGAAAACCAGGGACATCGCGGTGCGTCGAGACAGCTTGGTCATATCAATCGGATCATACGGGTGGTACGACGACGCGTCACCGGGTGACCGTCTCGAATCTTCCTGCGGAATCTGGTCGCCGGTCGCTGCGGGCGCTACCCGGCTAGCGCGAAGCCGGCGGACCGGCGCCGGACCCCTCCACTCCCGTCGTCGCCACGGCCAGCCTGCGATGGTCGGTCTGGAGCCAGCGGAACAACACCATCCCGCCCGCCAGCACTGTGATGTATGTCAGGAAGAACCTCCACACGGCCGTGTAGGCGACCAGCAACTGCGAAGGCAGAAACGGGCTCATCAGGGCCGGAGCGAGAATCTCGGCGATGCCCGATCCGCCGGGTGTGGGCATGAAGTAGAGGAGAAAATGAAGCAGCGCGTGCAGCATGAACACGTTCCAGAAAGGCGCCTCCACGCCGAATCCCCGCAGCACGGCATATCCCATGGCGAAGCGCGCCCCGAACGGTATCACGTCGGCGAGAACGGCGAGCAGAATGTACCGTTTCCCCCGGCGTGCGTAGATGATGATGCTGCCGTGCAGTTCCTGAAGAAAACGCAGGGCTTTCCGCACCCTGGGCGTCCGGCCGAACAGTCGCAACACGACGGCTCGCGGCCAGCGAGGGCTCAGGCCGAACAGCAGGATCAGGCTCGCGATGACACCGAACGCGAGGGCGGACCACTCAAACAGGGCTGCGGCGGAAATGCCGCCCACCGGCAGCTCGATGCCCTCCAGGCCGCTGGCCGCACCGAAGTACCAGGCGCCGAGTCCGGCCAGGGACAGGAACATGAGGTTTACGGTCACGCTGGCAAAGTTGGCGGCCAGCGCGCGGCCGAGTGACGCACCGCCGCGGACGAGACCATACAGCTGTGCCGGACCTCCCCCCGTGCCCGAAGGCGTGAGGGAGGCCAGCGCTGCCGTTGCGCCGGCAATCGGCACACAGCGCTTGAAGGCAACGTCGAACTTCAGCGGAACTGCGAGCAGGCATAGCCGCAATCCGCCTCCTGTCCAGTCCAGACAGGCGAGGACGAGACACGGCAGAGCCCAGCGCAGGTCGAACCTCCGAAATCCCTCGAGGCTGCCCCGGATGTCCTGTGTAATCAGGAATAGCGCTCCGAAACCCACGAGACTGGCCGCGATGAACACGAATACGCCGACCCGGATTGCGCCGGGGGGCACGCGCAGGCGGGGCTGTGTCTCGAAGGCAGGCAAATCCGGTCGTCCCGGTCTGAGGATCCGACTCGCACACGGTGGATCGCGGTCGAGTGCCGGCTGGCTGACAGCCCTGGCGTCGGATACGATACAACGCCGTTCGTTCCAGCGCCCGGGCACGTGCGTCACCGTACGGCCATCGGAGGCCATGGGATTCGACCGTCATTCAGGGAGCGTCGAGGGCAAGTGCAGCGTTATGCGGCGTATGATCCACCAGAATACGTGGATTGGAAACCAGAGCCGGAACTCGCGGAGGCGTGCCTGGCGGCAATTCGTGCGGACACCGAACGGGAAGCGATCATCGCAGGACTCAGCGCCGACCGGCTCCTGGACCTGTACCGCGGCATGGTCAGATTTCGCCTGCACGACATCGCTCTGAAGCGCTGGGTTCGACAGGGAGTCATTTCAAAGGCCTGGCTGGCAACCGGGGAAGAGGCCGTGACGATCGGAGCGGTTCACGCGCTCCGCCGTCATCCGGGCGGCGACGTCGTCGGTCCGATGATTCGCAACGCCGGAGCCTGTCACGAGATGGGAATGCCCGTTCGAGCCATGCTGTGCAGCTACCTGGGAACCGCCGGGTCCCCGTGTGAGGGCAGGGATCTGCATTTCGGAGATCCGCAGCTGGGGATCGTCGCACCCGTGAGCGTGGTCGGCGGCCTGTGCGGGGTCATGGGCGGCTACGCGCTGAGCTTTCGTTATCGTGCTGAGGACCGAGTCGCTCTGACCTGGATCGGAGACGGCTCGACGAAGAGCGGCGAGGTGCATGAGGCGCTCAACTTCGCGGCCGTCATGCGTCTGCCCGTCGTGTTCGTGCTGCAGAACAACCAGGTGGCCCTGGGTACGCGGCTCAGTCAGCACCACAAGGCGGCCGGTTTCACAGGCTGGGCGAAGGGGTATGGCATCCCGTGTCAGGCGGTGGACGGGAACAACGTTCTCGACGTCTATGCTGCGGCCGTGCTGGCGGTGCGGGAATGCCGAGCAGGGCGGGGGCCGGTGGCCCTGGCGGCGGAGACGTTTCGCATGGGCGGGCACGCCACCCATGACGAGCGGGAAGCCCGGGCGACGTTCGGGGACGAGCAGTTCCGGTACTGGGGGCGCCGCGATCCCATCGGACTGTACGAAGAGTGCCTGGTGCGCCTGATGGACGACGTCCCCGCGGACGTGACTCGAGAGCGGCTCGCCGGTATCGAACGGGAGGTGCTGGAGGAGGTGGAGCAGGCCCAGCGGGATGCTCTCGCCAGCCGGACCGCGGCCGAGACGACGCCTTCCGACGAAGAGTCCCGCTGCTATGCGTGAGCTGCCCGTCGTAGCGCGGGTGGCGGAAGGAGGCCACACACTCGTCGTGCTGCTGCCCGGGGGGCGTCGGACTGCGCTGTCCCCGGGCATCCAACTCGAAGAATCGACGGCGGAGGACCTGCTCGCGGCCGCGCGGCCGCTTACGATGACGGAACGGGTCGTAACAGCTCACGGGGCTGCCTGGCTTGTCCAGGCCTCGGGTCCCGTGTGGTCAGATGGAGCGGCGGCCGACTCCTGCGGGCTAGTGTTTACCGCCCTCGACGGGACGATGCGGCGAGTGTCGCGGGCGGGCCTGCTTCCCGGCTCTCTGCCGGGAGACGCGGAACTCGGCGAGTTGCTTGAGCAGGCCCTGGCGGCTCAAAATGGCGAAGAGGGCCAGGGGATCGGGCGCTAGACGTGGGTCCATCCGTCTACCTGTACGGAGATTACGCCTGTCCGTTCACGTACGTGATGAATGCTCGCCTCGATCTGCTGGCGTCCGAGGGAATCGTGACGACGGTATGGCGTCCGTTGCCCACACACGGCCCGGACGGGGCGGAGGACTGGAGATCGCTGGGCGAGACCAGTTCAGATTTGAAAGCATCCGTCGAAGACGTGCGACGGGCCGCGGCAAGTCTCGGCCTGCCGTTCCGGCTGCCGGAGCGGCCACCCTCCACCTGGCGGGCGCTTCTCGCCTCGGAGTTCGCCAGAGATTGCGGACAGACCGACTTCCTTCGTTTTCATCGAGCCGTGTTTCGCGCGGTGTTTTCGGCCGTCTCCGACATCGGTGATGCCGACGTGCTGGCGGATATCGCCGAGCAGGCGGGGATCGATCTGGTTGGCCTGGAGGCGGCACTCACGGACCGGCGCTACGAAAGCGTGCTCCACGAGGCCGAATCAGAGGCGGAAGAGTACGGTATCGAAGCCACTCCCACGGTGTTGATCGGGAGATACAAGCTGGTCGGTGCGGCGCCGCTCGAGGTCATCCGGAACGCGGTCGTCCGAGCGCGCCAGCCGGAGGAGAGCTGACGATTCAGGCGGACAGCCGGTGTTCGGCGCACTCGAGCAGGGCCGACAGCGAGGCACCGTCGACCGGCATCAGGGCGTACGAGAGCCGGCGCACGGCGATCTGGTTGGACTCCTGCATCGCCCTGAGGAGCCGCGCGGCGATCCGGCGCGTCTCCGCAGCGTCCGTTTCCGGCAGCCCCACCACGACGAGTCGGTCCGAGTACCGGCTCAGTAGATCGTAGCCGCGCAGCAGCGACTGCAGGGTCGCCATCGTGGCCCGAAGGTCCGCCAGGTCAACGGGCTGAACCTCGAGCAGCAGCAGGCCGAAGTCGCGCGAGTAACGCCTGCATCTTTTGAGTTCCGCACCCGCCAGCGCATCGAATCCGGCCCGGTTGTACAGGCCGGTGAACGCGTCCCGGTAGGGTGCGAACCGCACGCTCTCCGTGGCCTGGGAGAGATAGCGTGCCGTCTCGGCATCCGGAGGCGTTCCGCTCTGGAGGTGCACACGCAGACCTTCGGTATGTCGGCGCGCCTCCGATAATTCCCCGCGCAACACGCCAAGGCGGTCGGACGCGGGCTCCCGGCGCAGCGTCTGCCAGTCGTCGTG
>JAOTWC010000386.1 GCA_029863105.1 Gemmatimonadota bacterium
AGGGCTTGAACGCGGCGTTGGAGCGCCTGACCGCCGAGCTCGGTCCGGACCGCAGCGAATGGCGACACGGGAGGATTCACGCCAGCGAGCTTCCCCACATGGTGGCCTCTCAGTTCGACTTGCCCACAGTCGAGCGGCCAGGAGGATTCGGCGCGGTCAACGCCACGGGAGCCAACTTCCGTAGGATTATCGATCTCGCTGACTTGGACCGCTCCGTTGCCAGCAACTCTCCGGGGCAATCGGCGCAACCCGGGAGTCCCTTCTATGGCAACCTCGTGGAAAACCTCGGTAACGGTGAATACTTTCCGCTGTTGTATACCCGCGGCGCTGTCGAGGAACGGGCAGCCTATCGTCTGATGCTGCAACCCGCTGAAGACTAGCCGACTCTGGCAATGAGCAGCTGCCGCCGTCTCGCGACTTGAAGTGGCCGCTAACGACAGCCCCGCCGAAGCGGGGCTACCGGACTCTTGGGGTTATTCACGATCTTCCGGCCGGCTAGAACTCCCACTTCAGTCCGATGCTCAGAACATCTGTGTCTAGATCGTTCTCGAGAAAAAACAACTCCCACTCCCCACGAAGTGCGACAGCCCCAAGCGCCCATTCCATGCCGAAGGTGGCGGTCGCACCACGGTCGCGCTCCGAGTAGGAGAGAGACAGTGCTCCACAGCAGGCCGAGGTCTCGGAGACATTAATTAATGAGTCCACAGTAACAAGGCCACCCCCTGCAAAAAGGGAAAACATAGGGCCGAACCGTCCCGTCCAAAGCGCCCGCATGCTCAGCAATTCATAGTCCCAATTCACATCAGAGTCCACGTCTCCCAAGATCGGGTCAAAGAAGAAGTCAGTGGATCCTAGTGCGCCGGTCGCCGAGTAACCCGCTTCAACGCTCCACCTGTCTGTAATTCGATATCCTCCATACACCCTGGAGGCATGGGTATGATCCTCGAATAGTGTGATCTCCGAGACTCCAAATAGCGCACCATAGTCTCGCACGGTCAGTGTTTCCCTATAGCTGAACACGCCACCAGAGACGCCAATGTAGAAGTTGTCGGAAGCGTCTTGTGTGTAGCCCAGAATAGGCGCCAGGATTAGGGCCGCGGTTAATAGTGGTCGCATGGCTAACCTCCTTATTGCCAATCACCCATCGCTTGCAGCGATATAAAGGTTGGGATTCAGGCTATGTTCTGGGCGTATCTCTTCGACTGATCCCTCAGATCAGCGCCGCCTCCCAACGGTACACAAGACGTTAGCAGGCCGTGCATGAACCAAAGCTGAATCAGGACCCGATCAGCCTTAACACCCGCTGCCGAAGCTCGATCGAACCTCGAAATGGGCTGAAACCGCCTCTCTGGTGTCGGCTATTGGGCGCATAGCAGAGGCTCGAGTGATATATTCTTGAAGTCGAGCAAAATGGTAGCCTGTGCAGGCACCCCCAGTGTCCCTATGTCATCCGATGCGCTCGATTCCATGCGGGGCGGATCTCTGGTACTCGTTCAGCGCGAAAGTCCGGGCTTCGTCGCGATGACTTCAGGCAAAGGCATGTTCGCGGTCGCCGGCGTCGGCGCCGCCGTTGCGGCCGGCAACAAAATGGTCGAGGAAAACAATATTTCCGACCCGGCCACGGCTATCAGCCGAGGGCCGGCACAGGATCTCGCTACCGAATTCCACCTTACGCTGAGCGGTGAGACCGCGCTCGCCGAGTCCGACTCGGTGAATCGTCTCGTCGCGCTGGCTCAGGGCAGCGACTACGCCCTCGACGTGGTGACCAAAGGCTGGACCTATATCTACGACGGCTTCAACTTCGAAGATTACTTCGTCGGTTATTCCTCGGAGCTGCGGCTGATCGACGTCAACTCCGGCCAGGTCTTATCGAGCGGTTTCTGCGCCTATGACGCCAGAAAAGCCGGTAAAGGCCCCGTCACTCACGAGGTCCTCATTGCCGACGGCGCTGCCTACGTCAAACAGGAGCTTGCAGACGCAGCAGACATCTGCACGAGGGAGTTCTCGGAAACGCTCTTTTCCGCGCCGACCGTCGCACGCGCGCGGTAAAGCTCCCGCGCATCGAGCGGCGGATCAACGTACTGCGAGCGGACTCCAGCACGAGGCGGTCAGACGCTCGGCCAAGACTGCGTGGGCAGTGCGCCCGGGCATGCTTTACGCGAGCGCCCTTTCAAACAGCCAAACCGTTCGGGCCCATGCTCTCTCGGAC
>JAOTWC010000387.1 GCA_029863105.1 Gemmatimonadota bacterium
TGTCGACGAGCCAGTCCGCCGCACGCAGGAATCGCTCTCGCCGCGACGGGTCGTCATCCCACCGGTATCGGTTGTAGTTACCCAGCGCGTACTGGGCGATCGCGATCGGGTTGTATTGCAGGCCCACCTGGCCGTGGTAGTCCAGCATGGGAATGCCCTGGTCGTCGAACTGACCGGGGTAATCCGCCTTCGCCGCGAACCGCTGCCAGTACTGATCGAGCTCCCCGGGACGGGCTTCCTCGTTCAACTCCGGGACGCCGTGCCAAAACGTCAGGTGGCTCTTTCCGCCCCCGTAGTACGCGGAAAAGATGCGCTTCCAATATCGAAACTGCGCGACTGTACCGCGACCGGGTCCCCCGGACGGTACAGTGACTCGCTTGGACGAGGATGTGGACATGGCCTGGCTATTCCGAGGCGGCTTCGATGAAGCCGAGCGTGTCGACATCCACCGGAGCGCCCTCGCGCAATGCCCGCACGGCTGCGAGAGTCGCGAGCGTGGTCCCCACCAACGACTCACGCGGGATCGCCGGTTCCTTCGCTCGAAGCGCGGTAGCCAGTGCCGTCCACTCGGCCTCGTGACCCTTGTCCTGACGGAGTCGACTGCGGTGCTTCTTCACCTTACCGCCCCGGGCGATCTCGACAATTCTGAAGTCGTCCAGTAGTGCCGCTCCCGAGCCGGCGAACACCTCACAGCGCTCCTTCCCCATCACCCGGTCACCCGAGGCGGCGTACGAGATGCTGGCGCTGGACCCGTCCTCGAACTCGAGACCGATCTGCACGTTGTCGTCTCGGTATCGTCCCCTGTCCCGAACCCCGGTGGCCGTCACTCGGGAGGGGTGCGCCCCGGCCACATAACTCGCGAAGTCCACGAAGTGGCAGACCTCACCAAGGATGCGGCCGCCGCCAACGTCCGGGTCGTGGACCCAGTGATCTTTCGGAAGAGCACCGGCATTCACCCGATACGTGATCAGCGCCGGCTCCCCCGCGTCCTCCCGGAATGCCCTCAAATACTGAGCAAGGGGGGCGAATCGACGATTGAATCCTACGGTCAGCTGTTGGTCGGGGCGTGCCGCGAGGGCCCGCACGATGGCCGCGAGTTCGTCCACGGTGAGGCACAGCGGCTTTTCGACGAACACGTGTTTGCCGGCCTCCAGAGACCGGACCACCTGACCACCGTGGGATCCGTGCCGGGTGGCGATGGCCACCAATGCCACCGCGTCGTCCCCAAGGACTTGGGTCTCCTCCGTGGTGGCGTACCGGAAGCCGAACTTCTCGGCCGCATGTTTGCCAGAGAGCCCACCGGAGCTGCAAACACCAATGGCCCGAAATCCCTTGCTCTGCTGAATCGCGGGCAGGAGAATACCCGTTGCGAACTGACCCGCACCCAGCAGACCCAAGCCGAACCGGTCCTGCGAATCCGGAGCGTCCGCGGACCGGTTCCGCTTCGCGGAAGTAGGCATCGTGATCGTGCGCCCGGGGTCGGCGCCCGCTCCGTCGTCGACGTTTCCTGCGCCGTCGCTCTGCTCGTAGGTGAGGACCACGCCCAGCACGGGCTCGTTGCCATCCGAGATGAGTTGGTACGCCTCCTCGGCCTCGCCGATGGGAAAGCGATGGCTGATGAGGACGTCGGGCGTCACGTCTCCGGACGCCATCAACTCCACTAGTGCGCTCAGATTCCGTCCTTCGGTCCAGCGCACATGCCCGATCGGGTAGTCGACACCCCCTTCTTCGTAGCTCGGATCGTAGCGGCCCGGTCCATAAGAGCGGGACACCCGAAGTTGGAGCTCCTTCATGTAGAAGGGACGCCGAGGTACGTCCATCCCGAAAGCGCCGATGGCCACGACGGTGCCGCGATCCCGGGTAACCGCTGCCGCCACCTCGAGCGGGCCACTGCCCTCGCTCGAGGCTGCCACCAGAGCGGCGTCCGCCCCCCAGCCATCGGTCCACGCCTGTACGGCGTCCGCGGCCTCGTCCGCGCTGGCACCCGCCACGACCTCGGCACCCAGGTCCAGGGCCAGCGCGCGCCGATGGGGGTCCGGGTCGATCCCGAGGACGCGCACCCCGGCAGCTCGGCAGATCTGCGTGGCCAGGAGGCCGATCAACCCCAGGCCGATCACGACCACCCGCTCTCCAAGCTGCGTCTCAGCGAGCCGAAAACCATGAAGCGCTATCGCTCCGACAGTGGCGAAGGAGGCCACTTCCGGTGAG
>JAOTWC010000044.1 GCA_029863105.1 Gemmatimonadota bacterium
TCCCGGACTTCCCGCACCAGGGTCGGACGCATCAGCACGCCAGCGTTGGCCAGGGCTCCGTACGCCGCGACCATCTGTATGGACGTCACGGTCAGTTCGTACCCGTATGCGAGGGATTGCTGACTCAGCAGGCTCCATTCGGATGGCCTGCGGAGTTGGCCGGCGGCCTCGGACGTCGTCTCGATGCCCGTCGGGGTACCGAACCCGAAATCACGCAGATAGCTGTACTGAAGTCCCGGTTCGATCCGTTCGGCCAACTTGGCCGCTCCGATGTTGCTGGATTGGAGCATCACCTGCGTGACTGTCAGCGAGTCGTGGTCGTGGACGTCCGTGATCGTGCGGTAGGGTGTCCGGTAGGTACCGCCCTCGACGTTGATATACTCGTCGAGCTGCGCCAGGTTTTCCTGCACGAGGGTCGCCAGCAGTACGACTTTGGCAGTCGATCCCGGCTCGTATACATCTGTAAACGCTGGCAACCGGTAAGGGGAATCTTCGCGGCGGCTTGCCAGTGCGAGGATTTCCCCGGTTGTCGGATCGGCCAGGATCACGTCGCCGCCTGCCGCGCCCGTCTCGCGGAGAGCGCGAGACAAAGAAGCTTCCGCTATTTCCTGCAGATCCAGGTCGATCGTCAGGACGATGTCGCGGCCCGGGCGGGCCGGGACCGTACGTTCGTCGCGAATTGGATACAGCGCGCCATGCGCGTCCCGACGACTCAGCTGCTCCCCGGGCCGGCCGGCCAGCAAACTGTCGAAGAAGAGTTCGAGACCTGAAACACCCCGACCCTCAGAGCCCACGGCGCCGAGCAATACGCGGCCCAGTTCTCCTTCGGGATACACCCGGGCAGGTACGGCCTCGAAGTGCACGCCGCTTCGAACGGCGTTTTCGAGCTGGTCTTTGGTCCTGCCGCGGATCTGGCCGAGCGACACCCACCCGGCGGTTGCCGTGTCGAGATCGGCGACCTGGCGACGTCCCAGATTGAGAATTCGGCGGAACGCCTCGATGGCCCGATCCTTGTCTTCGACCTCCGCCGGGGCGTAGAACGCCCGGTACTTGTCCTGGGAGACGGTGAGCGGACGCATGTTCCGGTCGTACAGTCCCCCACGGGCCGCGGGAAGTTCGGTGCGTTCCGTCGTCTGGCTCACCGCTCGCGAGTGCCAGATATCTCGCTGAATTACCTGGAGCTGAAACGCCCGACCGGTCATCAACAGACCGCCGACAATGACGAAGCCGCACAGCGCGCGACACCGGAATGCGTGCGTGCGGCTGAGCGTGCGCGTCCTCGCGGAGGTCCTTCTGCTCCGGGTCACGATCCGCCTCCGCTCGACGGTCGAGAATCGGTCACGTCGACCACATGCACGACCTCCTCGTCGTTCGCCTCTCGCAAACCAAGACCCGCGGCGGCGGCAGTGATTCGTTGCAGCGAGGAGAGGGAGTCGACGCGCATGATCTCGTACGACAGCTGCTCCTGCAGCAACTGTTCCTCCCGGCGCAGCTCGCCCAGGGTTTCGGCCAGACGCGTTCCATTTGAGGTGCGCCGAACGGAAAACAGCAGGCCAAGGGGTATGGTCAACGCAGCCGTGCCCAGGATCATGCGTCGGCGCATGACTCCCAAACGCCGAGCGCGAGCCGCCCGCCGCCGATTTCGGCTCACGCCCGCTGCCATCCGCGGAGGCGGGCACTCCGGGCCCGCGGATTGCGCTGGGTCTCGGCTTCCGAGGGGCGAATCGGCCTGCGCGTGAGCGTTGTTCCGAGCGCTTCACCCCGGCAACGACAAACCGGCAGCTCAGGCGGGCACACACACGCCTGGCTCCACTCGCGAAACGCGTGCTTCACCCTGCGATCCTCAAGCGAATGGTACGATATCACGGCGATTCTGCCTCCCGAGCACAGGCGATCCCGGATCGCCGGAAGGACCTCCTCCAACGCGTCCATCTCCTCATTGACAGCGATGCGAAGCGCCTGAAACAGGCGTGCCTTTACTCCGGCGTTCAGTCCGGCGCCCAGGACGGTGGTACATGCCGCCATGAAGTCGTCCGACGTTCGGAAGGGCACAGTGCTTCGACGCTTCACGATTTCCTGCGCCAGACGTCTCCATCTTCGCTCCTCGCCGAATTCTCTGAAGATCCGACCCAGCTCAGCCTCGGACTCGCAGTTCAATACGTCGGCCGCGGTCCTCCTTCCGTCGGCTGTCCCGCCCATCCGCATATCCAACGGTGTGCTCCGACGGAAGGAGAACCCACGAGCCTGTATGTCCAGCTGATGCGAAGAAACTCCGAGATCCAGCAGAGCACCTTGCACCGTTTCAGTCTCCAGTTTCGACATCGCGACATCCGCGACATTCCGAAAATTGCCCTCGACCAGGGTCACCCGGTCGCCGTATGCCTCAAGCCGTGTCGCGGCGGCGGCGAGCGCCTCCGGATCCCTGTCCACCCCGATCAGGGCCAGGCTCGGATCCGAGCGGAGCAACAACTCCGCGTGCCCACCTCCACCCACGGTTGCATCTATCCAGATGCCGCCCCGCGGTTGCAGCAGGGCGACGACTTCCGCCGCGAGCACCGGCTCGTGCGAGTATGGGCCAATCGCCACGCGCCGACTCGCGGCGTGCTCGGTCAGGCGAACAGGCTTCCGGCAATGTCGCCGGAATCACCGTCCGCTCCGTCGACCACCCGCGCAAAGCGGGTGGGATCCCAGATTTCGATCTTGTCCAGAGCCCCGATCAGCAGGGCCTCCGTCTCAATCCCGACATGAGATCTGAGGCGTTCCGCGATCAGAATCCGACCTTGCTTATCGGGCGTAACCTCCTGGGCATTCGCCGTGAGGCTGAGCAGGAGATGACGCTTTGATGGAGCTCGACGGGCCAGATCGCGCATGCGGGCCTCGACGGCACCCCAGTTGTCGTTCGGATAGAGTGTCAGGGCGTCGGAATGGGCATGGATCAGGATGAACGTGGCGCCCGCCTCAGCTCCCTTCCGGAAAGCTGCCGGCAGTGTGACGCGTCCTTTTTCGTCTACCTGATTGAGGTAGCTTCCGAGGTATCCGCCCACTGTGCCCCATGATGTCTGGAAGGTTGTGAGAAATCCCCACAGAGTCCCACTTTTCCCCACTGCGCCCCATTGTAGTGGTGATGCTTGGGACACGCAACCCCCTTTGCCCCCTTCGAATACAGCACGAAAAAAGCCCGGCGAGACATCGGGTCTCGCCGGGCTCTCCGGCCAGTCGTGGGCGGTCTGGCCGCCCCAGGGGTCAGATCGGAATCAGCGGCAGGCCTTCCGCACGATCTGCTGCTCCCGATACAGGTAGACATCCGTGCTTTCACGGATCTGTGCCTGACTTTCCGCCTGGATGCGGCCTGCCCGATTCAAGCTCGGCAGCACCTGCTCGAACTCCGCCAGAGCCCGCCGGGCCGGCTGACACGCCTCGTCGCGCTCATTCGCCTGATCGATCTGCACGCCAAGCTGGTAGTGGCTAAAGGCGGTGAAGAAATACAGCTGCTGGCGCGTCTCGCCCGGCTGGGCAAACTCGGTGCCGACCTTGAACAGGTTGATCGCACGGTTGTACTGACCCGCCTTGTAATGATCGTTGTACCCCCGGCTCAACATCTGGGCGGCCACAATGTTGGGATCCTCACCGCCCTCCACCGCAGCACGCAAGTCCGCAATCGCCCCGTCGGTATCGCCCCCGCTCAGCTTGAAGAAACCGCGCTTGGTGAGCCCGCGTTCCAAAGTCGGATCCAGTCGCAGGGCCTCGTCCATCGCGGCAGCCGCTGCGGAGTAGTCCCCCATGCGGGCATGGACGTCGGCGCGCAACGATCGCAACCCGGCATCTCCCGGCAACTGCACCTCGGCCCGGTCGGCAAACGTCAGGGCGGCGGCGTAGTCACCAACCTCCAGGTACGCTGCGACGACGTTCTTGAGAATCTGCGGGTCGGTGTCGGCACCCTTGAGATCCAGAACCTTGTTGTAGGCCTCGACGGCAAGCAGGATCGCCTCCTTATCGGCAATCGCCCCTGTCCCCCCGGTGTCCGTCCCGGCAGTGGTCCCCTTGTTCAGGGCCACGTTACCGAGGAACTCCCACAGGCCGGCGTGGGTCGGATCCACCTCAATCCCGGACTGCAGCAGGCCGATCGCTTCATCGTAGCCGCCCGCCGAGGCAAGCTGGAAGGCGATGTTCATCCGCACGTCCGCATCGCCGGGATTGAAGTTCAGGTACTCACCGTACAATTCCATCGCCCGATCCATGTCTCCCAGCTGCGCGGAGACAAAGGCGAGTGAGTTCAGGGCATCGACCTCGGCAGGATTGCGCTCGACGACGATCTGAAGATTGTCTCGTGCCTGTTCCCAATCCTCCATGCCCATGTACACACGACCCATCAAGTACCGACCCGTCGTGCTGTTCGGGTTGAAGGCGAGCGCCTGCTCACAGTTGCGGCGAGCGTCGTCGTACTGCTCGGCGCTCAGATAATCGTTGCAGAACAGCAGCGAGCGCTGATAGCCGACCTGACCCTCGATCGCACCCATGATCCGGTCGGCCGCTTCGTCGACGCCTTTGCCGCCATCATCCTGCACGGCGAACTTTGGAATCGGCGTCGCGTCCCCGGTACGCGCGTCCACGAACTGGACCGTAAACGCATTGCCGGTCGACGCGCGCTCCACGGTGCCGTGGAGGACGAGATCGGCATCGAGCCTCCCTGCCAGCTGCCGCCACTGCACGAGGCCCAGATCTTCTTCCTTCAGCTTCAGCTTGCTGAGTTCGTCCTTCACGGCGCGTTCTTCGATCGGAGAGAGCGTACCCAGATCCCCGAGCCGCTTCAGAACCTCTTCCGATACTTTGCGGCCGAAGTTCCGCTTCACACCAGTCCCCTGCTCGATCGGCGCCACCAGAACCTTGGCTCGACCGCCGCTGGAACCCGATTCCTGGGCCGCGGCGGGGGCTGCAAGACTGAGTGCCACCAGCGTGAAACCAGCCGCCAGCACGCCGATTAGCCTTCTTTCCACTCGCATCATGCTTACGTCCTTCGATTCGTTTTCAAACGATGAGAGCGAACCCTCAGCCCGTTCGTTCACCTGTACGACACACTATCGGCGCTCAGGTTCCGCCTGCCGACCTCGCTGGGCCGAATGCACCGCGCCCATGGGCGAAGCTGGATTCGAACCAGCGACCTCCTGCTTGTAAGGCAGGCGCTCTGGACCAACTGAGCTATTCGCCCCCGTTCCCCCGTTCAAGATCACGATGTCGCACACCCCAGATCAGACCTGCCGGTATCAGGACTGCGTACCCCGCGATCAACAACAGCGGCGCCGCTGTCGTGGATCCAGCGTTGAGCAGGAGGTATCCCAAAATGACAGCCACGACGCCGGCTGCCAGAAGCGCGATGTTGATTCGCGCGAAGCCGAACAATTGCGGTTGCCCTGGCGATTTATCTGGGCGGCGTGGACGACTACGATCCATCCCTGAAGACTAGACCCCGAATCCAGGTGCGTCAACGTCCGATGCCTCCTCGGCAGCCGCGACCCGCTCTTCTTCGACCAGTCGCTGGAGACGCAACCTGTCCCGGCGAACGCGGGAGATTCCCATCACGAGAACCAGACCGGCGACCATCAGCCAGATCAACCCCGTGCGGCTGAACAGATACAGCCAACCGTAGCGGTCGAGCACCTGCCGGCGCCACCGCTGTTCAAAGTCGTTACCCGTGAGGCCGTACACGCTCCGGAGCGCCGCCTCGAAGGACTTGCCGCCGCGAAGTTCGGCGAACAGGCCGGCAAGCCCTGGTTCTCCAGCCATTTCTATCAGGGCCGCAACCGCTGTGTAGGACAGCAGGTATGCCGTGGGCGGATCGAACCCGATCCGAAAACCCTGATCCAATCCGACCAGAACCGACTGCCCACGCCGTACGAGAAGAAACTGCAGCCGCCAGCCATCGTTCCAGTTCCAGGTGCCACTCGCGGCTTGCGCGTAGCCTTCCTGCACCCAGCGCGGGACATTCCCGTTCGTGGCCGCGTGGAGCATCACGTGAGCCAACTCGTGGCGGTACACGGCTCGCAGCAGGGAGAGATCCCTCTGGGTTCCGTCGACCCGCAGGGCGATGATGCGGTCGGCCGGAGCCGCGACCCCAGCCACCCATGGTTCGACGGGTCCTATGCCGAGCGAATCGAACCCTGCCCGATCCTGCAGGAACCAGACCGTAACGGTATCGGAGGCGAGCAGATCCGCGGCCAGAGGCAACCCGGGCATCGGGGCCCAAACGAACGGGTCGCGGGCCAGGGACTCCGCCAGCACTTCCAGTCCCGGCCCGGCCCGAACGACGACGGTTGGCAAACCGTCGGCGTGGGTCCCCCCACCGTCCCGAACAGGACCGCCAGCCGGATCACTGCACGAGGAACTGAGGGTCAGTCCGACAAGGAAACACCAGACGAGGAGACCGCGAACGATCAAACGCCGCCTGTCCTCGCCCAGTCCACGGCCAGGGACAGCGACTCGGGCAGAGACGACGAAAACACCAACTGCTCTCCTGAGCTTGGGTGCTCGAAACACAGCCTCGCGGCATGGAGGAAAAGCCGTCCCGTGCGACGGGCGAGCTCGGCGGCCCACACGCCGCCGGCTCCGCCCATGCCCCGTTCCCAACCCGGTCCGTACAGGGGGTCACCGACCACCGGATGCCCCGCGTCGCTCATGTGAACACGAATCTGGTGAGTACGACCGGTCTCGAGCCGGATGGCGAGCAGATCTGCGGCCGGCCAGCGCTCGAGCCGGCGCACGTGCGTAATCGCCGCCTTTCCCCCCTCGACTACGGCCATCCGCCTCCGATGTTTCGGGTGTCGCGCGATCGGACGATTGATTGTCATGTCGTCCGGCTCGAGTCGGCCCCAGGTCGCCGCGATGTATCCACGCTCCACCTCTCGCCGCGACAGGGCTGCCGCAAGGTGCCGGTGCGCCCGTTCCTTCCGTGCGACGACAAGCAAACCACTGGTGTCACGATCCAGTCGGTGGACGATGCCGGGTCGGTTCGGCAGTCCGATCGGCGACAACGTTTCGACTCTGGCGAGCAACGCGTTGACCAGCGTGCCGCTGGGGTGACCCGGTGCAGGATGGACGACGAGCCCCGCTGGTTTGTCCACGACAAGCAGGTCTTCGTCCTCGTAGACGATCTGGATCGGAATGTCCTCGGGAACCAGCTCCGTCGGTGGCGGCGAAGGCAGACTGATCTCGATCTCGTCACCGGCACGCGGCTTGTAGCTCTTGCGCGCAGGGCTGCCATTGACCTGGACGGCTGCGGAATCGATCAGCATTGCCACTCTCGACCTGCTGAGCCCGACTTGGGCTGCAATCACCGCGTCGAGGCGCTCGTCCAGATCGACGGGCACCTGGATGCGCGTCAACTCAGGCGATGCGTGTCCGGCGCTCACGCTTCTCCTCCAGATAGAAGGAAAGCAGGAGCAGGACCGCGCCCACGCTCACGGCCGAATCCGCAACGTTGAAGATCCAGAATCTGTGCGTACCGACACCGACGTCGATGAAGTCCACCACGCCGGCTTCATACCGCAGCCGATCGATGATGTTGCCAACGGCGCCGCCGCAAACGAGGGCCACCGCGACGAGCCGAAGCACGTCGCGAGACGGCGTGGACCTGTACATCAGGCCGAGAACAACGAGGGCCACGATCGACAGGACGAGGAAAAACAAGCGCGAGTGTTCGCCAATATTGATTCCGAAGGCGGCGCCCGGATTGTGCGTATAGGTCAGCCGGAACACTTCGCCCAGCACGGGCCTGACCTCGTACAGGATGAGCGTACTGACGACCCACTGCTTGGTGACGATGTCCAGCAGCAGAGTTACGCCCGCCACTCCGGCCAGCAGGCGAATCTTGTGGACATGCCCGTCAGCGGGATACACCCGTTTCCTCGCGCTCCTTGCACTGGATGCAAAGCCTCGTGTGGGGCAACGCGTCGAGTCGCTCGAAAGAGATTTTAGCGCCGCACTCCTGGCAGAGGCCAAACTTTCTCGGAGACTTGTACAGACGCCGCAGGGCCTCGTCGAGATGGTAGAGGAAACGGCCTTCCTTACTGGCGAACAGGAAGGCCTTCTCACGCTCCATCGCGTCGGTCCCCTGGTCAGCCATGTGAAAGCTGTACGCAGACGACTCGCCTTCCGAGCCGGGCTCCGTCTTGCTCAGCGCGTCGTAGTGGCCAAGATCCTTGAGTGCCCGGGCCCGCATCGCGAGGAGCCTCGTTTCGAAGTACGCCAGGTCCTTCTTGTTCATGCTATATCCTTGGTGTCAATTACGTCGTTTGTGCCCTGACGTCATTCGGCTACCGCGTCATCGCCCACGACGGTGAGACCTATCCGAACGGTCTCGTTTTCGATATCCACTTCGTGACTCTCAGCAAACCCCGCCAGCGCCTCGCGTCCAACTGCAATCGACACCGCCAGGGTCTCCGCTCCTATGTAGGCCGCGTGTTCCTCCGCTGTTTTCTCGATGTCGGCGGAACCTTCGATTCCGAGGCGAACCCGGTCGCTGACCGCAAATTCCGACTCCCGTCGCAACCGCTGCACCCGATTCACGATCTCCCGTGCCCGACCTTCGGACCTCAACTCCTCGTCCAGGTCGGTCGCGAGTCCCGTCAAATAGCCACCCTCCGCCTGAATGACGAGGTCGCCCGTGGCTTCTTCGACAATCACCACGTCCGACGGTCCGATCTCCGCGACAAGACCTTCGATGTCCAGGGTCAGCCGCTCTCCCGCTCTCAACTCCCGCACCTGCCCGGTGGCCAGCTGAGTGATCGCCCTGGCGACGATTGGCGTCCCGGATCCGAAGCGCGGTCCGAGAGCGCCGAAGTCAGGCTTCGCGGATAGCCTAACAATATCGTCGTCCGCGCGCGGGAATACAACGTTCTTGACATTGAGCTCTGTTTTCAGCAGTGCTACGAGAGAATCCTCCAGGGTCCGACCGCCGGGAAGCACCGCCTGGAGTTCCCGGAGTGGCTGGCGTACGCGGATGCCTGCCTCCTCTCGAGCCGCGCGACCCAGCGTCGACAGCCGCCGAACGTCTTCCATTCCGGCCTCAAGGACTGCATCCCGTGCCTCGAATCGATCGGGGTACCGGGCCAGATGCACGGACTCTCCCGTAAGCTCCCGGTGCATCCAATCCGAGAGGAACGGTGCCAGCGGAGCCAGGAGCCGGGTGGTCACGACGAGCGCGTTGTGGAGGGTCGCGAACGCATCGGATGTGGAGAGCGCGTCGGACGATTCGGGCCGTGTCGCCCAGAACCGGTCCCTTGTGGCGCGCACATACCAGTTCGACAAATCATCCTGAACGAACGACGAGATTCGACGGGCCGCAGTCGTCAAATCGTAGCCATCGAGAGCTGCCCTCGTCGCAGCCGCCACACTGTCAACCCGGCTCAGCAGCCAGCGGTCGATCAGCTGTCGCTGTGACGGCGGCCGTGCTTTGCCGCTGCCGTGCTGCCAACCTTCGAGGCCTGCATATAGCGAGAAGAACCGATACGTGCTGCGCAACGTGTCGAAGAACTTCCGGTTCATCTCATGCAGGGCACCCCCGTCCCATTTCTTGGGTAGCCACGGATTGCTTGATACGAGGAAGTAGAACCGTATGGCGTCCGCCCCGTGCTCGTCGAGCGTCTCCCACGGGTCAACGACATTGCTTCTCGACTTGGACATCTTCTGACCGGAACGGTCCAGAATCAGGTCGTTGACGAGCACGTGGCGGTAGGGCGCACGATCAAACAGGATCGTCGAGAGCGCGAGCAGCGAATAGAACCAGCCGCGGGT
>JAOTWC010000388.1 GCA_029863105.1 Gemmatimonadota bacterium
GCGACGACGGAGTGGCCGAGCGGCTGGATCGGCTGGCTGGTGTCGAGCGTCTCGGTGGTCGGCGTCCTGTCGATCCTGCTGACCCATCCGATCCGGGGCCGGGAGGAGAACCGCTGGATCGCGTCCTACAGTCGGTGGTTCTGGCTGATCATGATTCCGGCCATCGGCATGCTGCTCGTCGCGATCTGGAAGCGCATCGCGCAGTACGGCGTGACGGAGCCGCGCTACATCCTGGTGGTGCTCACGCTGTGGCTGGCGGCGATGGCCCTGCTGTACGGCATCCTGCGCTCGCAGAACATCAAGCTCCTGCCGCTCAGCCTGTGCGCGCTGGCGATCGTCACGTTCGGGGGACCGTGGGGCGCCTATGCCGTGTCGCGGAACAGCCAGACCCAGCGGTTCACGGAGCTGCTGGATCGAAACGGCATGCTGGAGGACGGCAGGGCGGTGGCCGCGACGGCGGACGTACCGCTGGAAGATCGGCAGGAGTTGAGCGGATCGTTGACCTATCTGCTGGCGACCCACGGTTCGGGTCATCTGACCGAGCTTCTGGGAGCCGACCAGGCGGTGACGGATTCCGTGGGCGGGATGGATGCGATCCGCCGATGGGAGGCCCGGGACCGGGCCGCTTCGATCCTCCGGACGCTCGGCGTCGAGTACGTGGAGGCCCGGGCCGGCGAGACGGCTTTCTTCAACTTCCGCGCGGATCCGGGAGAGACGTTGTCGCTGGACGGATACGACTATTCGTTCCGGACGAACGGCAACGATGTGACGGTCCCGTGGGAGGAAAGCGATTCGCTCCGAGTGGCGCTGGTTTCGGACTCCGCCCGCCTGGACGTAACCAGGGTGTCCTCTCAGGCCATCCTGCTCTCCGTGCCGCTGGGCGAGATGATCGAGCGGGCGGAAGACCACGACGCGCAAGGTGGGTTCGACTCCACGCACACCGTGCCGCGTGAAATCCTGAGCGTCGAGGCAGCAGGCGGCGGCCTGCGTGTCGCGGTATACGTGGAATCGATTCACGGAGAACGCGCGGACGACGAATTCCGGGTGACCGGCCTGGCTGCGACATGGCTGGTCGATGTGCTGGATGGCGACGCACCCGCCGTAGTCGATACAGCGACGGCAGAGCCTGCGGGCTCTTGACCTTGAACCCGGCGCCTCGTCGCTCGGTGCCGACAGCCACCGCCCGGTCAAACGGCCCCAGCAGTAGCGGATCTGTCCCGGACGACGCGGGGTAATACCTGAGACAACTGTGTCGTTCGGCTTGAACCCGTGTTCGTGGAACATCTGCAATGCGTACTCGCATGGTCGTCTCGGCTGTGTTGACCGTTTTCTTTCTCCTCCCCTCTGCCGCAACCGCCCAATCTTCCTCGATAGGCATCGAGGCGAGGGCCGGCGTCGGCCTCGGATCGGAAACCCTGGGCTTCACCACGAGTGTTCCGCAGGGTCAATTCAACCTGGCGGACGTGACCGCGGCGCCGATGTTGGGCCTGGGCCTGGTGCTGCCCGTGGTCGGACCGGGGATTCGTCCGCAGTTGCGGGTGTCGTACCTGCTGCCGGTTGACGTGGCCGGCAACTGGATCCCCTGTGATCCGGGTCTGGCCTGCCCGGACATCTACCTTCCGCTCGATGCCCAGGCCGACCGCTGGCAGGCCACGGTGGGCGCGGAATTTCCGCTGGCCGCCTCGAGCCTGCCCCTCCGGCCGTACGTTCGAGTAGGCGTCGGCCTCCGGCGGTACGGGTTCTCATGGAAGCAGATCGGCGCCGAGACGGACAATTTCCTCCTGCGGGCTGGTTCGACGGGTGAGACCGACCTGATGGCGGGTCTGGGACTCGGAGCGGCCGTATCGATGGGTGCGTTCGAGCTGTCGTTCGAGGGGGCGGCCGACCTCAGTTCGTTCGGACCTGGCGTCGTCCCGATAGTCGACCCCGTGTTGCCGGCGGGTCCGAGCATAGACCTCGGCCGCCGGTCGATGACCGAATTCACCCTGTCCGTCGGGCTGCGCAGGTACCTCGACTAGAGCCGCGGTAGCCGGGTCTGCGTCAGGCCATGGCGGATCCGTTCGTCATGCCCCTATCTTGGCGCCCCGCAGGACAGGAGACGCCTTGATCGGGGCGTGGCGCAGCCCGGTAGCGCGCCTGAATGGGGTTCAGGAGGTCGCGAGTTCGAATCTCGCCGCCCCGATTGACT
>JAOTWC010000390.1 GCA_029863105.1 Gemmatimonadota bacterium
GCATCCTCCACGGCTACCTCAAACACCACACCCTCTACAACGAACACACCGCCTGGGCGCACCGCCAACCCCGCAACGAACAAGCAGCTTGACAACACAGGCCCCTGGGGTGTCTAGCTGAACGACGACGGAGGGCCGCCGTCACCGGTGAAGTGCCTCCCGAGCGTCACGGTGAGTCGCACCCCGAGGCGGGACACCAGAGGCGCTGATCTCAACCGAATCCAGGTACGGGTGGGCGATTCGTACAATCTTCGACCATGCCGTATCGAATGATCTACGCCGGGCTCGGCGCTCTCGTCGTCGCCGTCATCGCGCTCGGCGTTGCGTTCGGTGGCGGAGGCGAGCCCATCGTGTTCGAGCCGCCGCTGGAGTCTGTCACTCCGAACCCGAACGATGCAACACTTCGGCAGGCGATCATCGAGGTCGACGTAGAGATCGGGTATGACGTGGCGATCTTCGTCGACGGCTTCCGGGTTCCGACGGAGGAAGTCCAATACGTAGAGGCCACCGGCGTGTATCGGTGGCAACCGAGCCCGAACGGGCTCTACCTCACCGAGTGGACGCCCGGAACCCACACGGTCCGGATCGAATGGGACACCTTCAGCGGCCTCCCCGACCCCGGCTCCTTCGAGTGGGAGTTTCGAGTCCAATAGCTCTTGGCTGTTGGCCATTGGCTATTGGCCACAATCCCCTGCTCTGGGCCTCGCTTCGCATCGGCGCTCAGGGCCTCCGGCGCTTTGGGCCTTTCGGCGCTGACAGGCCCCCCGCTGCCGGTCGGTTCCAACATGCGGCAGCGGCGGCACCACGGACGTCACGTCAGCTGAACTGAGAGCCACCAAGAGCCAAAAGCCGACAGCCCGGGCGGAGCCCCATCCCCTGAGCCACGATCCGGGTACCCCCCGATAGCCCCTCCGGAGCGTATGGACGACGGTGTTCGTGTACGACGACCACGGAGACCGTCATGAATGAAGCCAAACCCACCGACCTGTTGTCGGGACGCACGCTGTTCCGACTGGGCCTCACCCTCGTCATCCTGTCCGTCACGTTCCTGTTCCGATACTCGATCCAGCAGGGATGGTTCGGACCGCTCGCTCGAGTCGGAATGGCTGCGGCCGCCGGTGCAATCATGATCGGGATCGGCTTGACGCTCTCGGAGCAGCGGAGGCTCTACGCCAACCTCCTGCAGGGGGGAGGCTCGGCTGTCCTGTATCTCACGGCGTTCGCCGCACACCGGCAGTACCAACTGCTGGACACCACAGAAGCCTTCGTCCAACTGGCGGCGGTCGCGACCGTCACGATCGTCCTCGCGTTGAAGGCGCGATCCGAGCTTCTGGCCGGTATCGGTCTGCTCGGCGCGGCCACGGCGCCGATTCTCATCGGTGGCCGCCTCGAGGTTCCCGGCGGGGACGCCGCCTACCTGGCGGTCGTGGGTGTCGCCGCCACCGTCCTGCTCCTTCGGATGCGCTGGCTGTTCTCCTATGTGGTGGCAGTCGCGTCGATCACGGTTGCGGTTTCGCTCGAAGTGGCCTGGGAGCTGATCGATGATCTCACCGCACTGTCGGGCCTTCCGCCCACGACGCCGGACGTCGGCGCCTCGATCGTCCTCGCATGGGCGCTGCTCGTCGGCGTGCCCCTCTATCTGGCGTACGGGCCCGAACGGGGCGAACGAATCTCGATTGCGTTGCCGGCGGTGACGACCAGCTTCGGAAGCCCGCTCGTGTACGCGGCGCTGTATGCCGCCTTCTCGTCCGAGATCACACGATCGGGCTGGGCGCTGATCGCAGCGGTCGGCGCGACGCTTCATGCACTCGCAGGTTTCGCACTCCAGCGTCGCGGACGCGAAGTCGTCGCGCGCATTCAGATCATTCCGGCCATCGTCCTCGGCATCCTGGCCATGTCGGCGGGTCTCACCGGCGACTGGATTCTGGTCGGAATGGCAGCAATCGCTGCAGGCGCCGCCGTTGGCGGCACTCGCTCCGGCATCCGACTCCTGACCGATCTCGGGCACGCCGGAATGGCACTCACCTTCATTGCGACGGCCATCACGACGGCCATCGTGACCGGGGAGGCCCGCACGGTGGGGGAGCTGCTTCCTGCGGCGCTCGTGATCACGATCATCGCTCTCACCGGCGTTGCTCTCTGGATGGACGACTCCGAGACGTACGACGCCGAACAGGTCTAC
>JAOTWC010000389.1 GCA_029863105.1 Gemmatimonadota bacterium
CTTCCATGTTCCGCGCATTTTTCCTTTACCTGTTATGAGCTTCGTCTTCGTCACTACGCACCTGACTATGTAATATACCCTGAACAGTGCTACAAAGCCGCTTTCCGATAGGTCCGTCACCTCGCGGAGGGACCAAAGCGCGTGTTGCGCGGGTAGGCGCGGTCGGAAACCGGAACGCCTACGGTGACAAAGGGATGATCATGAATCGAACCCTGGGTCTGGCGGGACTCACGCTGAGCCTGCTGTGCAGCGTCAGCCCCGTGCCGGCGCAGCAGCGACCCTCCACCACGATCACCAGCTTTCGCGGGCTGGGTTGGGGCACCGAAGCGGAAACCGTACTGGCCGCCTACGGCGATCCGGAGGAGGACGCCATGCTCGACGGAGGCCTGCGCATGCTGGCTTTCCGCGACAGCCTCGTGGGACAGCCGTCGGTCGTGATGTTCGGATTTCTCCCCGATGGTGGCCTGGTCAAAGGACAGGAAGTCGTTGGCGCTCTGGAAGGCCAGGAATGCGTCGACCTGATCCGCCGCATCCACCGGTTTGTCGATCTGCAGTACCCGCTGATACGGCCGAGCGAAGAGGCTCGCAACAATACCCCCGGGATGATCTGCGAGGCCGCGAAGCTGGGCGGAGCCCACTGGCACCGCCAGTGGATCGATACGTCCACCGGATCCGTAATCAGCGTTCGACTCGACACCGGGACCACACGAATCAGCATGACGTACGAATCCCGGCAATTTCGCGAATGGGTGGGCGCCCCGCTGGATGTCGTTCCGGATGGCGGCGAGGACGTGGACGGCAGCATCGGCCGCGTACCCTGACGCAAAGCGGGCCCGCCCCCCTGAGGGAGACGGGCCCGCCGCTACCTGCTCGCACTCCCGTCGGGAGCGCGTCCTTCAACCGAGACTACTCGTCGCCACTGACCACGAACTCGACCCGGCGATTCTGCGCCCGGCCCGCATCCGTTCCGTTGTCGGCGATCGGTCGTGACTCGCCGTAGCCAGCAGTTGTCAGAGAATTGGCAACCGACGGCTCGACAGAAACGATGAAATCGCGCACCGATGCAGCGCGACGCTCGCTCAGACGCTGGTTGTAGCTCTCGGAACCGATCGCGTCCGTGTGGCCGCCCACCTCGATCGAGATGCCCGGCCGGTTGGCAATCGCATTCCGGATAGCGCCCGCGGCCCGAGTCAGAGCAGCCGTCGACTCTTCCTTGAGATCGGCGCTGTTGAACTCGAACTGCACGCCACTGATGACAAGTCGACCCTGGGCCAGCGCAGCCTGGAACTCGCCGCAGCCGTCGGCATCGACGGCACGACCGGCCGGAGTACCCGGGCACTTGTCGATTCCGTCGAGCACGCCGTCGCCGTCGCTGTCCATCGGGCAACCCGTGGCATCCACAACCGCGCCAGCCGGCGTGTTGTCGCACTGGTCGATCCCGTCGAATACGCCGTCGCCGTCACTGTCCGCCGGGCAACCCGTGGCATCGACAACCGCACCAGCCGGTGTGTCGGGGCACTGGTCGATCCCATCGAATACGCCGTCGCCGTCGCCGTCCGTCGGACAGCCATTGGCGTCTACGGCAGCACCGCTCGGCGTGTCAGGACAGTTGTCCATGTAGTTGTAGACGCCGTCGCCGTCATCGTCAAACGGACAACCGTCGTCGTTCACGGCTACGCCGCGCGGCGTGCCGGGGCAGAGATCGTCCGTGTCTGCCACGCCGTCACCGTCTTCGTCTGCTGGTCCGCCGATGAACAGGCTCACACCCGCCGTCCACTCGGTGGTGGTCAGATTCTCATCTTCCAGCGTTGCACCCGGGTTGAAGAACCCGCGAGTGGCCTCCGGACCTGTCGGCGCGATGTAATTGCGCCAGTCAATCCGCAGGGCCAGGGCACGCGACACGAACATCTTCACGCCGCCGCCGTAGTTCCACGCGAACCAGGACTCGCTCGACGGGTCGCCGGCCGTGACCGGGTCGACATCCATCTGCTGCTGACCGCCGCCGGCCATGATGAAGATCTGGAAGGCGCTCTCAGGCTGGAAATTCCAGACGAGATCGCCACCGTAGTTCATGACCGAAACGTCCGCCGAACCCTGCCCGGCCGTCCGCAGGGCGCCGCCCGGATTGTAGCCGAAGAAGCCTTCGACCCCGAGACCTGAACCGAGGACGTAGCCCAACCGC
>JAOTWC010000391.1 GCA_029863105.1 Gemmatimonadota bacterium
CGTCGATCCGGCACCGGTTTGATCGCCGATCTCGGTTCCGGAGGGCGCAGAGTGGCATTCCGGGCGGACCTCGATGCCCTCCCGATCAACGAACTCACCGGCCTGGCGCATGCTTCCAATGTCCAGGGCGTGATGCATGCGTGCGGCCACGACGCCCACGCCGCCATCGGAGTGGCGATTGCCCAACACCTCGCCGATATGGATCTGCCCGGCCGGGTTCGCTTCATTTTCCAACCGGCCGAGGAAAGCTTTCCCGGCGGCGCCCAGCCCCTTGTCGCCGAAGGAGTTCTCGAGGACGTCTCGTCAATTCTCGCCTTTCATATCGACCCGAGCCTGCAGGTCGGGAAAGTTGGCCTCAAGGCCGGTGCCATCACGAGCTCGTCCGATCGGTTCGAGATCACTCTGTCAGGGCCCGGTGGGCACACGGCTCGCCCGCACGAGACTGTCGACTTGCTGCACGCCGCCGGCCGCATGCTTACCGATCTCCCCGCCCAATTCGCCAGAAGTATCGACGCTCGCATCCCGGTCGCCATGGTTTTCGGCCAGATCTCCGGGGGGGCGGCCGACAACGTGATCCCAACCGACGTCACCATGTCGGGAACGTGCCGGGTCCTCGACCAGGAGACGTGGGAGACCATCCCCGAGCGTTTGGAGAATCTGGTTCACGCCATAATCTCGCCATCGGGCGCCATCGCCAAACTCACGTACACCCGGGGCATTGCCCCGGTCGTCAACGACCCCGCCACGCTGGCCGTCGCCGCCGCCGCCATTCAGAAAGAACTCGGACCCGGTTCGACGACCAGCACGGACGCCTCGATGGGCGCAGAGGACTTTTCGTGCTACCTCCAGCAAATCCCGGGAGCACTGCTACGCCTCGGTGCCTGGGACGGTAAGTCGGATAAGACGGCGTTGCATTCGGCCTATTTCACGCTCGACGAACACTCGATCGAAATCGGCGTGCGGGCCGGACTGGCATCATTGCTCGCGCTGCTCGCTGCTCCGTGACGAGCGACTACCCCCTGCCCGAAGGCTTGCCGGCTCCGGTTGACGATGGAGCGGCCGATCATCTGATCGGACTGGCCGTGCCTGACCTGGCGTTCTCGTCCACCGGTGGCGATGCGGTCAGTCTGGCAACCGTTCCCGGCAGAACCATCGTCTATCTCTATCCGAAGACCGGCCGACCTGGCGTGGACCTGCCGGATGGTTGGGATGCGATACCTGGAGCGCGCGGTTGCACCCCCGAGTCGTGTGGATTCCGCGATCACTATCAGGACATCGTCAGTGCCCGGGCGTCAGTGTTCGGATTCTCAAGCCAGGACACTTCGTATCAGTCGGAGATGGCCGAACGTCTTGGCCTGCCTTTCCCGGTCCTTTCAGACCCGGAGTTTCTCCTGGCTGGCACACTCAACCTGCCTACGTTCGAAGCGGCAGGCGAGCGGTTGTATACCCGACTCACGATGGCTCTCTGGAACGGCTCCATCGAACACGTCTGGTATCCGGTCTTTCCTACTGACACCCACGCACAAGTAGTGGTCCACTGGTTGACTGGTCGATAGACACCGGTTCCGGAAGCTCCCCGGCTCCTGACGGCGCGCCTATGACGTAGCTCCGCTCGGAGCGAGCGATAACCGACTTGTCACCGCGACCTGGCGGCTACGACGCTGAGAAAAACGAGACCTACATTGCTTCGGTTGTCGGAAAGAAGTAACCCGCCAGGGTTCAGCAGTGCCCCGTCCATTCCGGCCGGGCACTGGCACGCCGTGGCTGCCTACGGGATCGCTGCGATGACCTCGTCGAGATCGGCGTGGTCGCCGGCGTGATCCTCGAAATCGGCATACAGCAATTCGTCCCCTGGGCCAATCACCAGCGTCGCCCCCAGTTGGAACGGGCGACGGCCGGTTTTCTGCTGACGGTGCCCGGCCGCCGTACTCCGGATTCCTGCGGCGATCGCGGCCGGCTTGACGAGCGACACGAGTCCGAGTCTCTTGGTGCCGACTACTTCTGCCGCTGATCCGTCCTCATCAAGGAGCACCTCGAAGGGCACCCGCTCGTCTTCGATGAACGCCTCGGCGTAACGTTTCCCGCCGGTCCCGATCGCCACGACCTTCGCACCTGTGGCAATGACGTCGTCGTATCTGTCGCGGACCTGACCGGCCC
>JAOTWC010000392.1 GCA_029863105.1 Gemmatimonadota bacterium
GTGATCGCACCCACCCGGGAACTCGCGACACAGATCGCCGCCGAGATACGCATGCTGTCGAAGTTCACGGGGGTGAAGATGGTCACCGTGTACGGTGGCGTCTCCATGCACAATCAGATTCGGAGCCTGCGTCAGCACCCGGACATCGTGATCGGATGCCCCGGACGCATGCTCGATCTGCTCCAGCGGGGAGTGCTCGATCTCCGGCATATCGACACGCTCGTACTCGACGAAGCGGATCACATGTTCGACATGGGGTTTCTCCCGGACATCCGGAAGCTCATCAAGGCCATGCCGGCGCGTCGGCAGAACCTGCTGTTTTCGGCGACCATGCCGAAGGACATCCGGCGGCTTGCCGACGAAGTGCTGAGAAATCCCCACGTGGTCGAGCTCGCCGATCTCGCGCCCGCCTCGACGGTGGACCACGCCCTGTTCCTGGTGGCGGAGCGACGAAAGCAGGCGCTGCTGCAGCACGTGCTGACGGGAGATGATTGTCATTCCGCGATCGTATTCACCCGCACGAAGCACCGTGCGCGCCGCCTCGCGGAGCAGCTCATCAAGGCCGGTCATCGAGCCGTGGGCCTGCAGGGCAACATGTCCCAGTCCCAGAGGGATCGAGCCATGGGCGGTTTCCGCTCGCGGCGCTTCGACATCCTGGTGGCGACGGACATCGCCGCGCGCGGGATCGACGTGAGCGGCGTCTCACACGTGATCAATTACGACGTGCCGAACACGCCCGAGGCGTACACGCACCGCATCGGACGCACCGGCCGGGCGGAACTGGAAGGCGTGGCCTACACCTTCGTTACGGGTGGTGACCACGGCTGGGTCCAGGCCACGGAGCGGATGATCGGCAGCCAGATTCCCTGTAAGCGGGTCGAAGGCTTCGAACCGGACACGGTCCGGCAGTCGGCGGGTCAGAAGTCGCCGGGCCAGAAGCCTGTCGCTCGGCGCGGTCGGCCGCGTCGCAGCGGCGGTGGTCCAAAGCCCCAGGAAGAGTCGCCAAACGGCAACCGTCGATCCGTCGGCCACCGCCGGGGACGGGGGCGCGCCGCCTGACGCCTCCAGGGACGTCGGCGGCTACGGGGCGGAGGTGCCCCGGAGTATCGCGAGGGCTATAGTTCGTGGGATCGGCGCAGCGGACTGGGAGTCTACCCGGAGGCAACTATGCGGCGCGTACTCTCGACTACCTGCGTGTTGAGCCGGGCGTTCCGATGAGTCAGTATCTGCTGGCCGCCGCGATCGTCCTGGTCGCCACGGGCGCGCTTCACTCGTGGCTCGGCGAGCGGTACATCCTGGTCCGCCTGTTCCGGCGATCGGACCTGCCGCGCCTGTTCGGCAGCGATGTGTTCACGAAGCGTACGCTCCGGTTCGCGTGGCACCTGACGAGCATTGCCTGGTGGGGACTTGCGGCGATCCTGCTGCTGTTCGCGATGCAGCCGCAGATGGAGCCGACGAACTGGAACACTGTGGCCGTGATTCGCTGGACGCTCCTCGCCAGCGCGGTCCTCGCGCTGATCGCCTCGCGCGGGCGTCACCTGTCCTGGGTCGCGTTCGGTATCGTTGCGGCGTGTCTGTGGCTGGCGGTGCCGTAGCACGCCTCCGGAGTTGTCGCACCGTGGCGGTACTACTCTTGCGGCACGATCTGCCCCGGGACCATTGTGCACCGCGCCTCGGGCCATGCCGAGGGCGGCGCGTGGCACTTCATGCAAGGTAACCGGAGAGGCTGCTCTGGAAGACACATCGAAGTTCGTCGACTACTACGAAGTGCTTGCGCTGAGCCAGACTGCCGACGGCGAGACGATCGAGCGAGTGTTCCGGCTGCTTGCCAAGCGATACCATCCCGACAATCCAGCTTCCGGCGATGACGCGAAATTTCGCGAGGTCCACCGGGCCTACGAGGTATTGGTCGATCCGGAACGGCGAGCGGCGTACGACGTCAAGTACGATCAGAACCAGAGCGTTCAGTGGCAGATCTTCGATCAGAGCAGGTCGCTCGGCGATCGTGCGGAGGACAAGCAGATCTTCTACGGCATCCTGTCGTTGCTCTACGTAACCCGGCGGCGCGATCCCGATTCGGCGGGGCTGGGGTCGGTGCACTTCGAAAAATACCTGGGGGTTCCCCAGGAACACCTGAAGTTCCCCATCTGG
>JAOTWC010000393.1 GCA_029863105.1 Gemmatimonadota bacterium
GTGCGGCCCGGTACGTGGCAGGTCTCCGAATCCAGTGGACGCCCCGCGACGATCGCCCGCCGGTCGTTCCGCTCGTGCGAAACCGAAGCGCCGCCTCGGCCGTGTCGCCCACCATCAGGTCGACCGTACGAAACGCGGCGCTCGGTGCCGGAGGGATTTCGCCCCACGAACGAACCGTCGTCGGATTCCGACCCACGGCGCGGCAGTATCGTCCGTACGGGAGGTTGGTTTCGAACTGCAGGGCGAAGGCCTCCAGCGCGAACGCCTCGAAGCGCTCGTCGGACCAGGGACCGGGGTCCTCGCTCCATGCCTCGAAGGCGCGTTCCAGACTCTGCGCCAGGGCGAGATGGGCATCGGTTGCGGGCATGAGCCAGTTTCGCCGCCTGTGCGCCCGCAAACAAGCGCGGATCAGTGGCGGGCGAAGAGTCCCGTGTGCGTAGATCCTTTACGTATCCACTTTACTTCCATGCCCGCTCCGTCGTGGGACGACGCAAGCTGTCTGAACATGGCCACATCCGGACTCTTATGTCCTGCGACCTCGACGACCACGTCGCCCCCGCGCAGACCCATCACCGCCGCCGGCGTGCCGGCAATCACGCGGAGTACGAGCAGACCGGAATCCGCTTCGAAGTACTCCGCCAGGTCGGGTGTGAGTTCGCGAAACTCGGCCCCGCCGAGCCGCAGTTCAGGGGCCCTGGCGCCGCCGACCCCGACCGCCGGTGCCCACGAGGCTGGGGCTTCGGGCGTCTCCGGTCCCGTCGATCGGACCCGGTACGCCCAGGCCGGCGGCTGCTCGCCGCGTCGCTCCAGCTCACCCCGACGTTCGACGAGCAACTCGAGTTCCGCCCGAGCGCTGGCCAGCACCTCGTCCCGGGCGCGCTCCAGCCGAACGGCCAGATCCGGATCCTCCAGCACGAGGTGGCGGCGTCCATCCGCGCTGCCGGGATGAACGTTCACGTGAACCTGAATCTGGTCGAGGCCCTCGCTCAGACGCTCACGCAGACCTGCCAGCACGCCACCAAGTTCCTGCAGCTTCACGGACTCGCCGTCCATCGTCAGCGCTGGAATTCCGTCCTCGCCGACGCTGATCTGCAGACTTCCGCCCTCGTCCGAACTGAACACGACGAAATTGGCCCGAGCAGGCCGTGTTGCCGGTTCCGGCCCGAATTGAAACTCGTTGATCTCTCCGGAATCGTCGCGGAAGCGGAACACGTGGATGTCCGCGCTCGGCGCCGGACCGACCGCCGTGAGGTTACCGCCGGTCGTCCGGAACATCATCCCGCCGCCTCCGCCCGTGGGAATCACCCGCACGCTGTTCCGACCCGAGGAACGACCCAGCTCGATATCGACCGGTATGCCGGCCTTCAGCTGGGCGAACGCCCGCCGTCCCGGTTCGGTGCGCAGCGCCACGCCATCCAGCGAAAGCAACACGTCTCCCGCCCGGATGCCGGCGAGGTCCGCCGGACTGCCGTCCACGACCGCCCGAACCCGAGGCGCCTCGGCGCAGTCGCCCCGCGCATCGGGCTCGATCTCGCATCCGGGTTCGAGGAATACGCCCACGCGGGCCCGCGATTCCTGCATGAATCCGAACGCGGCGGTTTCGGACGCGGGCGCCCGGACGCGCTCCTGCGCCGGTGCGACCGTCGGCGACGCGATCGCCGCCAGGCCGATGATCATTCCGATGAGTTTCATTCGACCCGACATGGCTCAGTACTCCATCGAGGCATGGCGCAGCGTCTGATCCAGCTGGCCGGCCACGGATTCGCGTTCGTCTACAACGTCGAACAGGAAGTCGTTCAGCGCCGGATCCGCCGGCGCCATGCGCAGACTCTCGCGGGTCGCGTCAATCAGCGCGTCCAGGCGCGTCAGACGTTCCGCCGCGAGCGCCGGATTGTCCCGCAGCGTCGCACCGTTGGGGCCCGCGTCGCGCAGCTCCTGCAGGCGGGCGACCGTCTGCAGGTACTCGTCGAATCGCCCGTCCGCGGCTCCGTCGAGCACCAGATCGCCAACCGGGGGACCTGCATCGGCCACGTCGGCCACGTCGAGGCCCGGATTTCCGCCATCCTGTCCCTCCGGCGCGATCATCCGACCCACCGTGAGACCACCCAGGAACAGCAGAACCACGGCGGCGGCCGCCAAAGGCTTC